>QEUR01000192.1 GCA_003577095.1 Acidobacteriota bacterium | reverse complement strand
CCCACGACACCAAGCGCAGCGAGGACGTGCGGGCCCGGATCCTCGCGGTCGCCGGCGACGCCGAGGCGTGGCGGGCGCTGTCCGCCGCCGGGGCGTCCGCCGCCCAGCGCCACGGCGTCGACGCACCCACCGCGCACCTGGTCTGGCAGACGCTCGTCGGGGCGGGGCGGGTGTCGCCCGACCGCCTGCACGGCTACCTGACCAAGGCGCTGCGCGAGGCCAAGCTGCACACCAGCTGGGTCGCGCCCGACGAGGACTACGAGGGACGGGTGCTCTCGCTCGCCCGCGAGATGGCCGGCGAGGGCGAGGTCAGCGACCTCGTCGCCGCGGCCGTGCGCGACAACGCCCTGACGATCCGCACCCTCACCCTGGCGCAGAAGATCATCCAGCTCACCCTGCCCGGCGTCCCCGACACCTACCAGGGCTCCGGCGTGGTCGACCTCTCCCTCGTCGACCCCGACAACCGCCGTCCGGTCGACTACCGCGAGCGGGCCGAGCGGCTGGTCCGCCTCGACGCCGAGGGCCGCCCGCGCGACCTGTCCGACGAGGTCCTGTGGGTCACCTCGCGGCTGCTGCGGCTGCGCACCTGGCTGCCGCAGGCCTACGGCCCCGGTGCCGGGTATGCCGCGCTCGACGCCGGCGAGCACGTGCTCGGCTTCGTGCGCGGCGGGGTGGCGGCGACCCTGACGATCCGGGCGCCCCGCGCGCTCGGCGCCCGCGGCGGGCTGGGCGAGACGCGCATCCCGCTGCCGCCGGGCCACTGGCGCGACGCGCTCACCGGCGCCGACCACCACGCGGGCGAGGACGGCGTGCTGGCGCTCGACGTCTTCGCCACCGCACCGGCCGCCCTGCTGGTCCGCGCCCGCGACCTGGAGGGGGGGCCGCGGTGAGCCACACCTACCGCCTCTGGGCGCCGGAGGCCGGCCGGGTCGAGCTCCGCCTCCGCGCCGACGGGGCCACCACCGTCGCGATGGACCCCGCCGCCGGCGGCTGGTGGGAGGCGACCACGGACCCGCTCGACGGCCGCTACGCCTACGCGATCGACGGCCGCCCGCCGGTGCCCGACCCGCGCTCGCGGTGGCAGCCCGACGGCGTCCACGCCGCCAGCGCCCTCGTCGACACCTCCGCGTTCACCTGGACCGACCAGGGCTGGCGCGGCGCGCCGCTCGAGGGCGCGTCCGTCTACGAGCTGCACGTGGGCACCTTCACCCCCGCCCGCACCTTCGACGGGGTGGTCGAGCACCTCGACCACCTCGTCGACCTCGGCGTCGCCGTGCTCGAGCTGATGCCGGTGGCCGCCTTCCCCGGCCGGCACGGCTGGGGCTACGACGGCGTGTGCCTGTATGCCGTGCACGAGCCCTACGGCGGGCCGGCCGGGCTGGCCCGCCTCGTCGACGCCGCCCACGCCCGCGGTCTGGCGGTCTGGCTCGACGTCGTCCACAACCACCTCGGGCCGAGCGGCAACTACCTGGCCCAGGCCGGGCCCTACTTCACCGACCGCCACCACACGCCGTGGGGCGAGGCGCTCAACCTGGACGGGCCCGGCAGCGACGAGGTGCGCGCCTTCGTCCTCGACAACGTCCGGATGTGGCTGGAGGACTACCACCTCGACGGGCTGCGGCTCGACGCCGTGCACGCCCTGCACGACGAGGGCGCGATCCACCTGCTCGAGGAGATGGCCACCCTCGCCGACGAGGTCGCGGGGCGCACCGCACGGCCAGTGGGCCGACGACGTCCACCACGCGCTGCACGTCGCGCTCACCGGGGAGACGCAGGGCTACTTCGCCGACTTCGCCGACCCCGGCGCGCTGCCGAAGGTGCTGGGGGACAGCCCGTTCTTCCACGACGGCACCTACTCCACCTTCCGCGGGCGCCGGCACGGGCGCCCGGTCGACCCGGCCGTGACGCCCGGGTGGCGCTACATCGCCTCGCTGCAGACCCACGACCAGGTCGGCAACCGGGCCGCGGGCGACCGGCTGGCGCACGGCATACCCCTGGGCCGGGCGGCGGTCGGCGCCGCGCTCCTGCTGACCTCCCCGTGGACGCCGATGCTCTTCATGGGCGAGGAGTGGGGCGCGTCGACGCCGTGGCAGTACTTCACCGACCACGACGAGGACTGGCTGGCGCAGGCGATCCGCGAGGGCCGCGAGCGGGAGTTCGCCGAGCACGGCTGGTCCGGCGAGGTGCCCGACCCGCAGGACGAGGGGACGGTCGAGGCGTCCACGCTGCGGTGGGACGAGGTCGACCAGGGCGACCACGCGCTGCTGCTGGACTGGTACCGCACCCTGCTGCGGCTGCGCCGCGAGCTGCCGGGGCTGCGGACGCCGCTGGGGCAGGGACGGGTGCTGGGGGAGGCGGCCGGCGGGGGCGAGCTGGTCACCGTCCGGCGCGGGGAGGTCACCGTGCTGGCGGCGCTCGGGGAGCGCGCCGGCGCGACGGTGCCGCTGGAGGGTGAGATCGTGGCGTCGTTCGGGTCCGTCGAGGTCCGTGGCGGGCAGGTGGTGCTCGGCGCGGACTCGGTGGCCGTCGTGCAGGAGAGGACCGGGCAGGCGAGCGCTGGTCAGGAAGGTCAGGCATGAGCGACGACGCGGGGCGCCGGCCCTTCCACCGCCCCGTCCACCGGCCGCCCGAGTCGCTGGAGGGCGCGGCCGGCGGAGTGGACCCGCTGGAGCAGGTCGAGGCCGCCCACCGCACCGCCGAGCTCGTCGTCGGGCGCGGGAGGGACACCGACGACCCCGAGCTCACCGCGCGCCTGGTCGGGCTGGTCGGGGAGCTCGGGCTGGCCACCGTCGCCGAGATGTGGTCCGACCGGCCTGCGCGGACGCTCCCCGGGGCGCTGTGGCGGCTCTACCTGCTGCACGAGTGGGTGCAGCGTCGGCCCGAGGAGGTCCGTCGGCTCTGGACCGCGGGGGAGGGCCGGGCGGAGGTCTACCGGGTGATCGTCGGGGTGGCCGAGCCGCCCGAGCCCGCTGCGCTCGCGGCGATGACCGAGGAGGTGCTCACCGGCGTCTTCAACGGTGACCTGGCCGTCGCCCTGGAGCGGGCGGCCGCCTTCTGCCACGTGATGGCGGTCGGTCTGGTCGAGCCGGGCGTGGACGAGATCCCGCCGGCGCAGCTGCAGCGGGCGTCCCGGATGCGGGACACCGCCGACGACCTCACCGCGTGCGCGCGCCTGTGGCGGGTGGACGGCCTGCACTGACGGCGGCCCGAGCGGGCTGCGCCGTCAGAGCAGGGCGCCCAGGCCCCACGCCAGCAGCGCCGCCATCACCCCGGTGGCGGGCACGGTCAGCAGCCACGCGGCCGCGATGTCGTTGAAGACCCTCCAGCGCACCCCGTGCCGGCCGCGGACCACGCCCACACCGGTGAGCGCGGCCGCGATGGTGTGCGTCGTCGACAGCGGCATCGAGAAGCCCAGACCGCCGACGTAGAGGACCGCCGCTGCCGTCGACTCCGCCGCGAACCCGCGCGGCGGGTCCACCCGCGCCAGGCCCCTGCCCAGGGTGCGCACGATCCGCCAGCCGCCGAGCGAGGTGCCCAGCGCGAGGGCGACCGCGGCGGCGGCGGCCACCCAGAAGGGCACCTGCTCGCCGGAGTGCCGGCCCGCGGCCTCGAGCGCCAGCACCATGAACGCCATCGCCTTGGGGGCGTCCTGCAGCCCGTGGCCCAGCGCGAGGGTCGCGGCCGACCCGGTCTGCAGGACGCGGAAGCCGCGGTCGACCCGGTCGGGGCGCCGGTGCCGGCAGACGCGCATGACGAGGTGGAGCACGGCATACGCCAGGAGGAAGCCGACCACGGGGGACAGGAGCAGGGGCAGCAGGACCGAGACCGTGAACCGCTCCCACAGCACGGGGACGCCGCCCACGAGCGCGGCACCGACGAGTCCGCCGATCATCGCGTGCGTCGAGCTCGTCGGCAGGCCCTGCCACCAGGTGAGCAGGTTCCAGACGATGGTGGCGGCCAGGGCGGAGCCGATCACGACGAGCCCGCCGGTGCCGGTCGGCTGGGCCACGATCTCGTCGCTGAGCACCTCGACGATGCCCAGGCCGAGGAAGGCGCCGACCAGGTTGGCCACGGTCGCGGTGCGCACCGCCACCAATGGCGTCAGGGCACGGCTGGCCACCGAGGTGGCGATCGCGTTGCCGGTGTCCTTGACGCCGTTGGTCACCGCGAACGCCAGCGCCAGGGCGACGACGAGGCCGAGCCCGAGCACCTCCATACCGCTAGAACCCCGTACGGGCGGCGGCCTCGAGCGCGGCCGCGAGCTGGCCGTACCCGTCGACGGCGGCGTCGAGCCGGTCCAGGACGACGGTCTGCGCCAGGGCGGCCGGGTCGTCGCCGGTCACCAGGGCGGTCACGACCTCGCGGTAGTGCCGGTCGGCCACGCCCCGGAGGCGGTGGATCTCGGCGACGAGCGGGGAGACCTCGTGCGGTCGCAGCAGCAGGCCGGCGTCGGCCGTGACCCGGTCGCCGAGCAGGACCAGCACGTCGACGTGCCCGACGAGCGCGCCGGACCCCTGCGGGAGCCGGGCCCGGGCGACGAGGTCGCCGGCCAGCTCGGTGCGGTCCAGGCAGGCGTCGAGCGCCCGGACGACCGCGACCAGGTCGCGGCGGTCGACCGGGGTGACGAAGGTGTCGTCGACGAGGATGAGCAGGCGCCGGCGCAGGTCCGAGCCGTCGCGCTCCAGGTCCTGCAGGCGGCGCAGCGGGGCGGCACGCTCGTCGGGGGGCAGGCCCACGACGTCGCGCAGGGCGTGGGCGGCCTCGGCGCACGCGGTCGCGAGGGCGTGCAGGGGCGGGCCGAAGGCGGGGCTGCGCGGCGTGAGGCGCCAGGGCACGGTGCGGGGCGTCCTTCCTGTCCGGGACCGGGCGCGGGGCCGGGCGGCCGCGCGCACGTGAGAGCAGGATACGCAGTCGTGGTTGCGCGCCGGACCGGGAGCGCCTCTCGGCGCGTGGCCGCTCGAAGCGGCGAGTGTTGGAGCCCGGGGCTGCCGCGGTCCGGCGCGCAGTGAGGTCCAACGAGGACCTCCCGGAGATTGTTCCACCGTGCGACGTGACCCGCATCACCAGGCCGGAGGAGAGGCCCTCACGCGGGCGGCCGGTGCCGCTCGACCGCGACCACGCTGGCGGCCGGCCCGGCGCCGACCATGGTGCAGGCCAGCACCTCGCCCTTGTCCATCGGCACCTCGACCAGTCTCCTGAGCATCCTGCGGGTGCCGCGCGGGACCTCCTTGCCGGCGCGCCGCCACAGCTCCTCCAGGACGGTGGGCAGCAGCGGGCGGTGGGTGCACAGCGCCACGGGGACGGCCGCGGCGAGCAGCCGTCGCAGGTGCTTTCCCAGCTTGCTCGGGTCGGCCTCGAAGCCGACCTCGGACAGGCCCTTGCGCGTCTCGAGCGGGACGCCGGCGGACTCCGCCCAGGGCCGCACGGTCCCGGCGCACCGGACCGCGGGGCTGGACACCACGCGCTCGGGGGCGTAGGCACCCAGCACCGCGCCGATCCGGCCCAGCTGGCGCTGCCCGGCCACCGAGAGCGGACGTGCGGCGTCCGGCCCGTCCCAGGAGCCCCGCGGGACCGCGTGCGCGTGGCGGACGACCAGCAGCGGCCAGGTGCGCAGCCGGTCGGTACGGTGCAGCTCCACCAGGGCGTCCAGCTGGTCGCGGTCGCGGGCGTAGCTGAGCCGGTCGGCGGCCTCCTTGGGCCTCAGCCAGGCCACCTCGTCGACCTCGTGCTCCAGGACGCCGGGGCCGCCGAGGACCTCGCCGACCCAGTAGCGCACCTGCTTGTCCGCGCCGCCGTTGCCGTGGTTGCGGTACCGCGCCTGCGGCAGCGGCGCCCCGAGGCGCACCCGCAGCCCGGTCTCCTCGAGGGTCTCGCGCACCGCGGCGGGCGCCCAGTCCTCGCCGGGGTCGAGCTTGCCCTTGGGCCACGACCAGTCGTCGTAGCGCGGCCGGTGCACCAGCCCGACGCGCAGCTTGCCGTTGCGCACCCGGTAGGGCACGACGCCGGCCGCCCGGACGAGGCGACGGCTCACGAGCGGTCGGCCCCCGCGGCATACATGACGTCGACGGCGGAGCGCTCGAAGCCTAGGTGGGAGTAGGTCGCGATCGCCGCGGCGTTGTCGCCGTCGACGTAGAGCTCGGCGGTGTCGACGCCGACCGCCCGCAGGTGCTGCAGCCCCAGGAGCGTGACCGCGCGTCCGAGGCCGCGACCCTGGTAGTCGGGATCCACCCCGACGACGTAGACCTCACCCGTCACCGGGCCGCCCGCCTGGGGCGGCTCGACCTTGGTCCAGTGGAAGGCCGCCAGCCGCGGCCGGCCGTCCGGGTCGGTCTGCTCGAGGTCCTCCACGAGCAGGAAGCCCTGCGGGTCGAACCACGGCTCCTGCTGGCGGTCGCGCAGGTCGGTGATCGTCGTGCGTCCCTGCTCTGGGTGCTGGGCGAAGGCGCGCGCGTTGACCGCCAGCCACGCCTCCTCGTCCTCGCCGACGCGGAAGGTGCGCACCGCGAAGCCCTCGGGCAGCTCGACGTGGTCGGGCAGCTCGGCCCACTCGCCGTCCAGCGGGCGGGACATCTGCCACAGCTCGCGGACGACCTCGAGACGGCGGGAGGTGTAGAGGCGTCGCGCGTCCTGCAGGTCGCCGTGCGACCAGAGGCGCACGCGCGGCCAGCCCCGGAGGACGTGGTCCAGCAGCATCCCGCCCAGACCCTGGCGGCGGTGGGCCGGGTCGACGACGAGCTCGCCGGACGGCGCGTCCGGGTCGGAGTGGTCGACGTGGCCGTAGGCCAGGACCTTGGCGCCCAGCTCCCCCGGGCGGTCGGTCACGACCAGGTGCGTGGAACCGGCGGTCGAGTCCTCCTCCGGCAGGCGGCGCGCCTGGAGCACCGTCTGCTCCGACAGCGGCCGCACCCCGTCGTGCTGGGCGGCGCGCACGGCGAGCGCGAGCACGTCTCCGGAGAGGCGTGGGGGGAGGGAGGGCAGCTCCTCGACGATGGGGCTCTGGCCTGGCATGGGCCTAGTCTGGCACGATGCTCAGCGCCCGCCACCGCGCGGGCCACTGAACCGGTAGCCGACGCCGCGGATGGTGTGGATCAGCGACTCCCGCTCCGGACCGAGCTTGGCGCGCAGCCGTCTGACGTGCACGTCCACGGTCCGGGTGCCGCCGTAGTAGTCGTGCCCCCAGACCTGCTGGAGCAGCTGGTCACGGGTGAAGACCCGCCCGGGGTGCTGGACCAGGTGGCGCAGCAACTCGAACTCCTTGAACGTCAGGTCCAGCCGTGCGCCGCCCGCGCGCACCGTCCAGGCCGCCTCGTCCACGACCACGTCCGCCACCCTGATCTCGCCGCCCTCCTGCGGGTATGCCGCGCTCCCCGCTCCCTGCGCCGCCCCCGGCGGGTGCGCCGCGCCGCGGGCGAGCAGCCGGCGCACGCGGGCCGCGAGCTCCGAGGCTCCGGCGGTGGCGAGGACGAGGTCGTCGGTCGGCCACTGCTCGTCGACGACGGCCAGGCCGTCGGCGTCCAGGACGGTCAGCACGGGCCAGCCGGTGCCGGCGGCCGCGAGCGTGCGGAGGAGGACGCGGGCGGCGAGCAGCTCGGTCACGGCGTCGACGACGACGAGGTCCGGCCCGGGCCCGGCGAGCAGCGGCCCGAGGTCCGGACGGTGCACGGTGACCCGGTGCGGGAGGAGGGCGAGGCCGGGTGCCACGCGGGGCACCGCGGCGTCGGCCGGGGTGCAGGGCGTGAGCAGGACCAGGTCGGCCACGGGCACAGGGTAGTGCGCACGGTGATAAGGGGTCCATGTCAGTGCCGTCGCCAGCGTCGTCGTCAGCGGGGTCGGACGTGCCGGCCGCGCCGCGCCCCGCCGTGCGAGAGGCGCGCCGCCCGCGGCCGCCGCGGCCACCGCGGCCGCC
>QEUR01000191.1 GCA_003577095.1 Acidobacteriota bacterium | reverse complement strand
TTCGGCGTGATGGTCGGCGACCGGCGGGCCGGCCGGATGGTCACCGCCACCATGGCGGTGCTCTTCGTGCTCGTGCTCACCGCGCTCACCGTGGCCGAGCTGCGCGGGGCGGGGACGGCTCCGCAGCTGGCCGGCGCCTCGGTCGAGGGCAAGGAGCAACGCTTCGGCGTGGTGGGCTCCACGCTCTTCGGCACCGCGACGACCGGCACCTCCGGAGGTGCCGCCAACTCGATGCACGGCTCCTACACGGCGCTGGGCGGCATGGTCCTCATCGTCAACATGGTGCTGGGGGAGGTCTCCCCCGGCGGCGTCGGCTCGGGGCTCTACGCCATGCTCGTCATGGTCGTGGTCTCGGTCTTCGTCGTCGGGCTGCTGCTGGGGCGCGCCCCGGTCTTCCTCGGCAAGCGGATCGGGGTCCGGGAGGTCCAGCTGGCCAGCCTGTTCATCCTCGTCATGCCGACCCTGGCCCTGGTCGGGATGGCGGTGACGATGGCGGTGCCCGCGGTGCGCGAGCAGGTGCTCACCACCGCGATGGGAGGAGCCGGCAGCCACGGCTTCTCCGAGTTCGTCTACGCCTTCGTCTCGGCGGCCATCAACAACGGGTCGGCCTTCTCCGGCTTCAGCGCCGACTCGCCCTGGCTCAACACCGTGCTGGGCATCATCATCCTGCTGGGGCGCTTCGTGCCGATCGCGCTGGTGCTGGCGATGGCCGGCTCGCTGGCCGCCCAGGGACGGGCGACCTCCACCGCCGCCGAGCTGCCGGTCTACCGGCCCCAGTTCGTCGGGCTCCTGGTGGGCCTGATCTTCTTCGTGGCCGTCCCGACCTTCCTGCCCGTGCTCACCCTCGGGCCGCTGGCGGAGTGGGCCCGATGAGGCCCGGCCTGCTGCTGGCCCGGACGCTGCGCAAGTTCGACCCACGGGTCCAGTGGCGCAACCCGGTGCTCTTCCTCGTCTGGTGCGGAGCCCTGCTGACGACCGCGGTGGCGATCGCGGAGCCGTTCACCGGGGGCGCCCGGCCCTCGGGCGGCACGCAGCTCCCGCCGGGCTTCACCTGGACCGTCGCGCTGTGGCTGTGGCTCACCCTCCTGGCGGCCAACTTCGCCGAGTCGCTGGCCGAGGGGCGCGGCCGCTCGCAGACCGCCACCCTGCGGCTCATGCGGGAGGACACCACCGCGCACCGGGTGCCCCGCTACGACCCCGTGCACGACCCCTCGGCGCAGCACGCGCGGGTGATCGACGTCGGCTCCGGCGAGCTGCGCGCCGGCGACGTCGTCGTCCTGGGGGCCGGCGACGTGATCCCCGCCGACGGCGAGGTGGTCTGGGGCATCGCCTCGGTCGACGAGTCGGCGATCACCGGCGAGTCGGCACCGGTGATCCGCGAGTCAGGCGGCGAGCGCAGCGGGGTGACCGGGGGCACCCGGGTGCTCTCCGACCGCGCGGTCGTGCGGGTCAGCGTGCCGACCGGGGACACCGTGGTGGACCGGATGATCGACCTGGCGGTGGGCGCCCGCCGGCAGAAGGCGCCCAACGAGCTGGCGCTCAGCGCCCTGCTCTCCTCCTTCTCGATCTCCTTCGTGCTGCTCGCCCTCACCCTGGACGCGGTCGCGGTCCCGTTCTCCGCACCGCTGTCGGTCCCGGTGCTGGTGGCGGTCGTGGCCTGCCTGCTGCCCACCGAGATCGCCGCGCTGCTGTCGGTCACCGGCATCGCCGGGATGTACCGCCTGCTGCAGCGCAACGTCCTGCTCGACTCGGCCCACGCCCTGGAGACCGCCGGGGACGTCACCACCGTGCTGCTGGACAAGACCGGCACGGTGACCGAGGGGGACCGTCGGGCCACCAGCTTCGTGCCGGTGGGCGGGGCCACCCGCGAGGAGCTCGTCCGGGCGGCCGCGCTGGCCTCCCTGGAGGACCCGACGCCCGAGGGCCGCTCGACGCTGGAGCTGGCCGGGCCGGTGGCGCAGGAGGTGCAGGGGACCGCCGGCCGCGGCATCCCCTTCAGCGCCCACACCCGGATGTCCGGCCGCGACGTCGAGGGGACGAGCTTCCGCAAGGGCGCCGAGAGCGCGGTGCTGGCCTGGCTCAAGCGGGAGGGCAACCAGCAGACCCGCACGGTCGTGCAGGAGCTGCGCGCCAGCACCACCCGCATCGCCCGCGCCGGCGGCACCCCGCTGGTGGTCGCCGTCCAGCCGGCGCACGGCCACGGCAGGGTGCTGGGGGTGATCGAGCTCAAGGACGTCGTCAAGAGCAGCGTGGCCGCCCGCATCGGGCAGCTGCGGGCCAGCGGGGTGCGCACGGTGATGGTCACCGGGGACAACCCGGTCACCGCGGCCGCCATCGCGGCCGAGGCCGGCGTCGCCGAGCACGTGGGCGATGCCACCCCGGAGGTCAAGCTCGAGCTGATCCGTCAGGAGCAGGCGGCCGGACACTTCGTCGCGATGACCGGTGACGGCACCAACGACGCGCCCGCGCTGGCGCAGGCCGACGTCGGCGTGGCGATGAACACCGCCACCGCGGCCGCGCGCGAGGCGGCCAACATGATCGTCCTGGACGACGACCCGACCAGGATCATCGAGATCGTCGACATCGGGCGGCGGCAGATGGCGACCCGGGGCGCGCTGACCACCTTCAACATCGCCAACGACCTGGTGCGCTACGTCGCGCTCTTCCCGATGCTCTTCGTCGGGGTCGTGCCCGGGCTGGAGCGGCTCAACGTGCTGGGCCTGCACTCCCCCGCCTCGGCGGTCCTGTCCACGGTGATCTTCAGCGTGGTGGTCATCGCGGTGCTCATCCCGCTGGCGCTCCTGGGGGTCCCCTACCAGACCTCGGACCTGGGCCGGGCGCTGAACCGCAACCTGCTGCTCTACGGAGTGGGCGGCCTGGTGGTGCCGGCGGTGGGCATCAAGCTCATCGACCTCGTCGTCGGCCTGCTGCCCGGATACTGAGGAAGGTCGAGGAAGATGAGCCCCTTCGCCCGCGGCAGCGGCCGGACCCTGTGGACGGCCGCGCGCCTCATCGTCCTGCTCACCGTGCTGCTGGGGCTGGTGTACCCGTTGACGGTGACCGGGGTGGCCCAGGTCGTCTTCCCGCGGCAGGCGCAGGGCTCCCTGGTGCACGACCGGCACGGTCAGGTCGTGGGCTCGGCGCTGCTGGGCCAGTCCTTCACCGACCCCTCCGGGGCGCCGCTGCGCCAGTACTTCCAGTCCCGGCCGTCGGCGGCCGGGGACGGCTACGACGCCCGCTCCTCCTCCGGCTCCAACCTGGGCCCCGAGGACCCCCGGCTCATCGCCGAGGTGGAGCAGCGCCGGGCTGCGGTGGCCGCGCTGGAGCAGGTGGACCCCGCCCTCGTCCCGCCGGACGCGCTCACCGCCTCCGGCAGCGGCCTCGACCCGCACATCTCCCCCGCCTATGCCGAGCTCCAGGTGGCCCGGGTCGCGGCCGCCCGGGGACTGCCGCTCGCCCAGGTCCGCGACCTGGTGGCCCGCCACACCCACGGTCCCGCCCTGGGCTACGTTGGGCAGGCACGGGTCGACGTCCTGGCGCTCAACCTGGCGCTGGACGAGGCGGGAGGCCGACGATGACGTCACGGGGACGGCTGCGGGTGCTGCTGGGCGCGGCCCCGGGGGTGGGCAAGACCTACGCGATGCTCGAGGAGGGCCGCCGCCTGCTCGACGAGGGCCGGCACGTGGTCATCGCGGTCGTGGAGACCCACGGGCGGGCCGCGACGGCCGCGATGGCCGAGGGGATCCCGGTGCTCCCGCGGCGCTCGGTCGAGCACCGCGGGGTGACCCTGACCGAGATGGACGTGCAGGCGGTGCTGGCGGCGCGCCCGCACGTGGCCCTGGTCGACGAGCTGGCGCACACCAACGCCCCCGGCTCGCCGCGGGAGAAGCGCTGGGAGGACGTCCAGGACATCCTCGACGCCGGCATCGACGTCGTCTCCACCCTCAACATCCAGCACATCGAGTCGCTCAACGACGTCGTC
Source organism: Acidobacteriota bacterium (assembly GCA_003577095.1). GTDB lineage: Bacteria > Actinomycetota > Actinomycetes > Actinomycetales > Dermatophilaceae > Ornithinicoccus. Next base: position 2,214 of record QEUR01000191.1, on the reverse strand, counting down.
GAGGAGATCACCGGGGTGCCGCAGCGGGAGACCGTCCCCGACGACATCCTGCGGGAGGCCGACCAGATCGAGGTCGTCGACCTGGCGCCGTCCTCGCTGCGCGAGCGGCTCGCCGACGGTCTGGTCTACCCCGCCGAGCGGGTCGACGCGGCCCTGTCCAACTACTTCCGGCTGGGCAACCTCACCGCGCTGCGCGAGCTGGCGCTGCTGTGGCTGGCCGACGAGGTCGACCAGGCGCTGCAGAACTACCGCGCCGAGCACGGCATCGACACCCCCTGGGAGGCCCGGGAGCGGGTCGTCGTCACGCTGACCGGCGGCCCGGAGGGCGAGACCCTGCTGCGGCGGGGGGCCCGGATCGCCGCCCGCTCCGGCGGGGGCGAGCTGCTCGCCGTGCACGTCTCGGGCCAGGACGGGCTGCGCACCTCCAACCCGGCGGCCCTGGCCCAGCAGCGCGCCCTGGTCGAGAAGCTGGGCGGGACCTACCACCAGGTGGTCGGCAGCGACGTGCCCACCGCCCTGGTCGACTTCGCCCGGTCGGTCAACGCCACCCAGCTCGTCCTGGGCGTCAGCCGGCGCGGCCGGCTGGCGGCGGCGCTCACCGGCCCGGGCATCGGCTCGACCGTCATCCGCGAGGCCGGCACGATCGACGTCCACATCGTCACCCACGCCTCGGCCGGCGGCCGCTTCACGCTGCCCCGGGCCGGCGGCGCGCTGACCCCGCGCCGGCGGCTCACCGGGCTGGCGCTGGCCCTGGTGGGGGGACCGCTGCTGACCTGGATCCTGCGCGAGCTGCGCACCCCGGAGTCGATCACCAGCGACGTCCTGAGCTACCAGCTGCTCGTCGTGGTCGTGGCCATGGTCGGTGGCCTGTGGCCGGCCCTCTTCGCGGCCGTCATGTCCGGCCTGACCCTCGACTACTACTTCATCGAGCCCTTCCACACCGTGACCGTCAGCGAGCCGCTGCACCTGCTGGCGCTGGCGCTCTACATCGTCATCGCGGTGCTCGTCAGCTTCATGGTGGACCGCTCGGCCCGGCGGGCCCGCGCCGCACGCCGGGCCGCGGCGGAGTCCGAACTGCTGGCCACCGTGGCCGGCAGCGTGCTGCGCGGGCAGGGCGCCGTGCAGGCCCGGGTGGACCGCACCCAGGAGGCCTTCGGGCTGGAGGGCGTGCGGCTCATCGACGGCAGCACCGTGGTCGCCACCAGCGGTGAGCCGGGCCACGGCAGCAGCACCCGGGTGCCGGTGGGCCAGCGGGGCCACCTGGAGCTGCACGGACCGGACCTGGAGGCCGCCGCGCAGCGTCTGCTCAAGGTCGTCACCGCCCAGCTCGAGGCCGCCCTGGAGCACTCCGACCTGGTGGAGACCGCCAGCGAGATCGGTCCGCTGGCCGCCTCCGACCGGGTGCGGGCGGCCCTGCTCACCGCGGCGGGGCACGACCTGCGACGCCCGCTGGCCGCCGCGGTCGCAGCCGTCGGAGGCCTGCGCTCGGCGCGGGCGCTGAGCGAGGCCGACACCTCCGAGCTGCTGGCGACCGCCGACGAGAGCCTGGCGACCCTGACCCGCCTGGTCACCGACCTGCTGGACGTGAGCAAGCTGCAGGCCGGCGTGCTCAGCCTGGCCAGCACGCCGGTCGACGCCGCGGACGTGGTCCTGGCCGCGATCGACGAGCTGGGGCTGGGTCCGGGGGACATCGAGGTGGACCTGGCCGCCGTCCCGCACGTGCGGGCCGACCCGGTGCTCCTGCAGCGCGTCGTGGTCAACCTGCTGTCCAACGCCGCCCGGCACGCACCTGCCGGCTCGCGCGTGCGGGTGAGCACGAGCGCCTTCGCCAGGTCGGTGGAGATCCGGGTCATCGACAACGGCCCCGGGATCCCCCCGGAGCGTCGTGACGACGTCTTCGTCCCCTTCCAGCGGCTGGGCGACACCGACAACACCACCGGCCTGGGGCTGGGCCTGGCGCTGTCCCGCGGCTTCGTGGAGGCCATGGGCGGCACGATCACCCCCGAGGACACCCCCGGGGGCGGCGTCACCATGGTGGTCGCCCTCACCGCCGTCGGGGAGGATCCGACGGCCACCGACGAGACCGAGGAGGCAGCCCGTCGATGAGGATCCTGATCGCGGACGACGACCCGCAGATCCTGCGCGCCCTGCGCATCACGCTGGGTGCCGAGGGCTATGAGGTCATCACGGCCGCGGACGGTGCCGAGGCGGTGA
>QEUR01000190.1 GCA_003577095.1 Acidobacteriota bacterium | reverse complement strand
TCGGCAACGGCGAGGGCGCCAACTTCGTCATCCGCCGCGACGTCCTCGCGCGGACCGCCGCCGACCCGGCGACGGCCGCGCTCACCTGGCTCCGCACGCTGCTGACCGACGAGCGCGGCGCCTACTGGACCTTCGCGGTGCACACGCCCGGCCACACGCTCGTGGGCGCGACGCCGGAGCGGCACGTCAGCGTGCGCGACGGCCGGGTGCGGATGAACCCGATCTCCGGCACCTTCCGCCACCCGCTCGACGTGCGGGACCTGGAGCCGGACTTCCGCAGCTTCGTCAAGGACACCAAGGAGACCGAGGAGCTCTTCATGGTGGTCGACGAGGAGATGAAGATGATGGCCCAGATCTGCTCCGACGGCGGCCGGATCACCGGGCCCTACCTCAAGCAGATGGCGCACCTGACGCACACCGAGTACCTCCTGGACGGCTCCAGCGAGGCCGACGTGCGGGACGTGCTGCGGGCCACGATGTTCGCCCCGACCGTCACCGGCTCGCCGATGGAGAACGCCTGCACGGTGATCCGCCGGCACGAGCCGGCCGGCCGCGGCTACTACTCGGGGGTGCTCGCCCTCGTGGACCTCGACGAGGAGGGCGGGGAGCGGCTCGACGCGCCGATCCTCATCCGCACCGCCCACGTCGACGCCGCCGGCACGGTCACTGTCAGCGCCGGCGCCACGCTCGTGCGGCACAGCGACCCGCGCTCGGAGGTCGCCGAGACGGCCGCCAAGGCGAGGGGCATGCTGGCCGCGCTCGGCCTGCGCCCCCGCCGCGAGACGGGGTATGACGTGCAGCTCGCCTCCGTCCCCGGCGTCGCCGAGGACCTGGCGGCGCGCAACGAGTCGCTCTCGCCGTTCTGGCTCTCGCCGCAGGAGGCACGGCCGGACCCGGACCTCGCGGGCCGGCGGGTCCTCGTCGTCGACGCCGAGGACACCTGGACCCAGATGCTGGCCCACATGGTCCGGCACGTCGGGATGGTGGCCGAGGTGCGGCGCTGGGAGCAGGTCGGCCCGCAGGACGTCCTCGACCCCTCGTGGGACCTACTCCTGCTCGGCCCCGGCCCCGGGGACCCGACCGACCTGGGCGACCCGAGGATCGTGCGGCTGCGCGCGCTGGCCGAGGCGCGCCTGGGCTCCGGGACGCCGCTGCTCGCGGTGTGCCTCTCCCACCAGGTGCTGGCGGCGATGGCCGGGCTGGAGATCGTCAAGCTGGACCGCCCGAACCAGGGGGTGCAGATCCCGGTGGACCTGTGGGGGCAGGTGCGGCGGATCGGCTTCTACAACACCTTCGTGGCGCGGCCGCCGGCCCCCGGCGAGCAGGTGTCCGTCGGCGGGCGGCCACTCGAGGTCGCGGTGCACGAGCCGGACGACGCGGTCGTGGGGATGCGCGGCAGCGGGGTGGCCAGCATCCAGGGACACGCCGAGTCGGTCCTCTCCCGGGACGGGCTCGTCGCCCTGCACGGGCTGCTGCGGCACGCCGCGCTCCCTGCTCCCGCGGACCCCCGCTGACCTGTCCGGTGTGAGGTGCCGCACGGCCCCGGCCCCTGGCGCGGCGACCCCGGCAGGAGGACTATCGGAGTATGCGCACCGTGGGGGTGGAGGAGGAGCTGCTCCTCGTCGATCCACGCACCGGACGGCCGGTGGCCGCGGCCGACGGTCTCGTCGGACGCGACCCACGGGTCGTGGGGGAGTTCGCGCAGGAGATGGTCGAGCTGCGCACCGGGCCGCACACCGCGGCTGCGGACCTGGTGGCCGAGCTCGGCGAGCTGCGGGCCACCGTGACCGCGCTGGCGGGCGACGTCGGGGCGGCCCCAGGTGCCCTCAGCGTCTCGCCGCTCGGCCTCGGCGGCACCGTGACCGACACGGAGCGCTACCGCGCCATCATCAGGGACTACGGCGTGCTCCCGCGCCGGCACCTCACGTGTGGGACGCATGTCCACGTCCAGGTCGCCGACGACGACGAGGGAGTCATCGTGCTCGACGGCGTCCGCGACTGGCTCCCGACCCTGCTGGCGCTGACGGCCGGCTCGCCCTTCCGCGCCGGGGAGGACACCGGCTTCGCCAGCTACCGCTGGCAGCTGACCTCGCGCTGGCCGGTCTCGGGTCCGCCCCCTACGTACGGCTCGGCGGCCGCCTATCACCGCTACGTGCAGAGTCTCCTGGCCTCCGGCGTGATCCGGGACAGCGGGATGATCTACCACGACGCGAGGCTGTCCCACCACCTGCCCACGGTGGAGATCCGGATCGCCGACGTCACCGCCGACGTGCTCGGCACGGTCGCCCTCGCGCTGGCCGTCCGGGCCCTGGTCCAGACCGCGGCCACCGGGCGGCAGGACCGACGGGCGACGCTGGGAGCGCGCGCGTCGGAGGGGGTGGCTGTGGGGCCGGCCACCTGGCTCGCCTCCTGGCACGGTCTGAGCGGTCGGCTGATCGACCCGCGCAGCGGTCGTCCGGCACCGGCGGCAGAGGTCGTGGCCGCCTTCCTCGAGCACGTCGGACCGGTCCTCGAGGAGTCGCAGGACGCCGACCTGGTGCGAGGGTGGGCGGAGCAGGTCCTGCGTTCCGGCGGCGAGGCCCGGCGTCAGCGGGCCGTCTTCGGGCGGACCGGCAGTCTCCGGGAGGTCGTCGCCGACGTCGTCGGTCGCACCACCGTGTCCCCGTCGGCCGGCCGGCCGGACGCGGCGGGACCGCGTCAGCGGCGCTTCTCGCGCACGTAGAGCTGCTTGCGCACGCGGGCGACCACCGTGCCGTCGTCGGCGACCACGTCGGTGCTGAACCAGCGCAGCACCTTGGCGCCGCCCGCGGCGTCCCGGCGCAGCTCGTCGAGCACCTCCTCGGCGAGCTCGAAGGTCGCGGTCACCGAGGAGCGCCCGGGGGAGAGGAACTCGATCTCGGCCGCCCGGTCCCACACGACGTACCCCGGGCCCAGGTTGCGCAGCACCATGACCATCCAGAACGGGTCGGTCATCGAGAACAGCGACCCGCCGAAGAGCGTCCCGACGTAGTTGCTGGTGAGCGCGGCGTGCCGCAGCCGGACCCGCACCGTGCGGAAGTCCGCCCCGATGTGCTGCACCCGGATGCCGGCGAAGAGGAAGGGCGGCCAGGCGTTCATCCCGTGGCGCAGCGCGCCCGCGCCGGACGCGAGCGACTTCAGGCGCCCGACCCGCTGCCCGCTGGTGGCGCGCCCCGGACCCGCGGCCGTCACGGCAGCTCGGCGGCGAGCGCGTGGAGCGGCCCGGCGAGGTCCTCGGCATACTGCTCGAGGAAGCGGCGCTGGTCGTGCCCCGGCGCGTGCAGGACGAGGTGGTCGAAGCCGGCGGCGACGTAGGGACGCACCTGCTCGACCGCCTCGGCCGGGTCGCTGGCCACGATCCAGCGCCGGGCCACCTGCTCGATCGGCAGCTCATCGGCGAAGCGTTCCATCTCGACGGGGTCGTGGATGCTGTGCTTCTGCTCCGGGGTCAGGGACAGCGGCGCCCAGAAGCGGGTGTTCTCCAGCGCCCGGTCGTGGTCGCGGTCGTAGGAGATCTTGACCTCGATCATCTTCTCGATCGGCCGGTCGGGGTCCCTGGACAGCGAGCGGCCCTCGGCGACCGCGGGCAGCAGCTCGTCGGTGTAGAGCTCCATCCCCTTGCCGCTGGTGCAGATGAAGCCGTCACCGGCGCGGCCGGCGTACTTCGCCATCGTCGGCCCGCCCGCCGCCACGAAGACGGGCACCCGCTGCTCCGGTATGTCGTACAGGGTCGCGTCCCCGGTGCTGTAGAACTCGCCCTCGAAGGTGGTCCGCTCCCCGCCCCACAGCTCGCGGACCAGGCGCACCGACTCGCGCAGCCGGGCGAAGCGCTCCCTGAAGTCCGGCCAGCCGCCCGGCAGCGACCCGGTGGCGATCTCGTTGAGCGCCTCGCCGGAGCCGACGCCGAGCACGATCCGCCCCGGGTAGAGGCAGCCGAGCGTGGCGAAGGCCTGCGCGACCACGGCGGGGTTGTAGCGGAAGGTGGGGGTCATCACCGACGTGCCCAGGGTGATCGAGCCGGTCCGCTCGCCGACCGCGGTCAGCCAGGCGATCGCGAAGGGTGCGTGCCCGCCCTCGTGCCGCCACGGCTGGAAGTGGTCGGAGACGAAGGCGGACTCCATACCGGCCTCCTCGGCGGCGACGCCGAGCTCGACGAGCTCGCGCGGGGCGAACTGCTCGGCGGAGGCCTTGTAGCCGATCTTCAGCCGGCTCACCGGAAGGCCTGCTCACCGGTGAGCGCCTGGCCGATCGTCAGGGCGTGCATCTCGCTGGTCCCTTCGTAGGTGAGGACGGACTCGAGGTTGTTGGCGTGCCGCATCACGGGGTACTCCGCGCTGATGCCGTTGGCGCCCAGGATCGTGCGGCAGGTGCGCGCGACCTGGATCGCCTCGCGCACGTTGTTGAGCTTGCCCAGGCTGACCTGCGCAGGGGCGAGGCCGGGTCCGTCCTTGAGGCGGCCGAGGTGGAGGGCGAGGAGCAGCGCCTTGCCGTACTCCAGCGTCGTGTCGGCCAGCTTGGCCTGGGTGAGCTGGAAGCCGCCGATGGGCCGGTCGAACTGCATCCGCGTCCGCGCGTAGTCGATCGCGGTGAGCAGGCAGTCGCGGGCCGCCCCGACGGCGCCGAAGATGATGCCGAAGCGGGCCTCGTTGAGGCAGCTGAGCGGCCCCCTCAGCCCCTGGACGCCGGGCAGCTCGGCCGCGGCCGGCAGCCGGACCCCGTCGAGGACGAGCTCGCTGGTCACCGACGCCCGCAGCGACATCTTGCGGTGGATGGTGGTGGCGGTGAACCCGGGCGCGGAGGTGGGGACGACGAAGCCGCGCACGCCGTCCTCGGTCTGCGCCCAGACGACCGCGACGTCGGCGACCGAGCCGTTGGTGATCCACGTCTTGGTCCCGTCCAGCACCCAGTCCTGGCCGTCGCGGCGCGCGCGCGTGCGCATGCCCGCGGGGTTGGAGCCGAAGTCGGGCTCGGTGAGCCCGAAGCAGCCGATCGCCTCGCCGGTCGCCATCCGCGGCAGCCACTCGTCCTTGTGCTCGTCGCTGCCGTAGGCGTGGAGCGCGAACATCGCGAGCGACCCCTGCACGCTGACCAGGGAACGGACGCCCGAGTCGGCGGCCTCCACCTCCAGGCAGGCCAGCCCGTATGCCGTGGCGCTGGTCCCCGCGCACCCGTAGCCGTCGAGGTGCATCCCCAGCAGGCCGGCGCGGCCGAGCTCGAGCGCGAGGTCGCGGACGGGCAGGTCGCCGGCCTCGTACCACCCGGCCACGTGCGGACGGACGTGCTCGGCGACGACCTCACGGACGGTCCGGCGGATCGCCCGCTCCTCGTCGTCGAGGAGGTGGTCGACCTCGAAGAGGTCGTCCGGGCTCACCGGGGCCTGGAGCCGGCGGGTGGGGGAGTGCGCCATCCCCCGAAGATAGCCGCCCCCGGACGCGCGAAAGCCCCGGGGGCATCAGGGGCGGCCCCGGAGCTTGTCGCCGTGGCCAGGGGCGGGGTCGAACCGCCGACCTTCCGATTTTCAGTCGGACGCTCGTACCAACTGAGCTACCTGGCCGTGGGTGCGGGCCAGGGGATTCCTCGCCAGCAAAGAGATGTCCCAGCGCGAGGCCGGAACGCGACCACTATACCCGATGCCCGCCCCGGTCCCCGTCCACCTCGTGGCTCCGCCCTTACAGCGACCGGGCCACCAGCTCCTTCATGATCTCGTTGGTGCCGCCGTAGATCCGCTGCACCCGTGCCGCGGCGTACATCCGGGCGATCGGGTACTCCGTCATGTAGCCGTAGCCGCCGAAGACCTGCAGGCACCGGTCGACGACCCTGCCCTGGACGTCCGTGCAGAAGAACTTGGCCAGCGAGGCGCCCGCGGCGTCCAGCCGCCCGTCCAGGTGCCGCTGGACGCAGCTGTCCACGAGCGTGCGTGCGGCGAGGGCGTCCGCCGCGCACTCGGCGAGCACGAAGCGGGTGTTCTGGAAGCCCATGAGCGGCTGGCCGAAGGCCTCGCGCTCCTTGGCGTGGGCGACCGCGAGCCGGACGGCCGTCTCCGCGGCGCCCGCGGCGGAGACCGCGATGATCAGGCGCTCCTGGGGCAGCTGCTGCATGAGCTGGGCGAACCCCCGGCCCTCGACGCCCCCGAGCAGGTTCCCGACGGGCACCCGCATGCCGGTGAAGGACAGCTCCCG
>QEUR01000189.1 GCA_003577095.1 Acidobacteriota bacterium | reverse complement strand
TCTTCCTCTTCTTCTCCGGGATGGCCTGGGCCCGGGACCGCCGCGCGCAGGTGGCGGCGATACTGCTCGTGCTGGCGCTGATGGTGGGCTGGGTCGCGTGGGGCTACGCCTTCGGCAGCGGGATCGAGCAGGCGCAGGCCCGCTTCTCCGCCGACCTGCCCGAGCGCGTCGGGCTCTTCGGCGTGCCCGTCGCCTTCGGGCTGTTCATGCTGCTCAACAACGGGCTCTTCTTCGGCGGGTCCATCGTCCTGGGGCAGCTGGCCTGGAACGGCGCCCGCCGCACCGGCCAGGTCGTCGACCAGGCGCGCACCATCGAGGCCCAGTCCGGGCGCCTGCGCGACCAGGCGGTCGTCGCCGAGCGGATCCGCATCGCCCGCGAGCTGCACGACGTCGTCGCCCACCACGTCTCGGTCATGGGCGTCCAGGCCGGCGCGGCGCGCAAGGTGATGGACCGCGACCCCGAGGCCGCCCGCACCGCGCTGTCGGCGGTCGAGCGCAACGCCCGCGAGGCCGTCGGGCAGATGCGCGACCTGCTGGGGACCCTGCGCAGCGAGGAGCCGGACGAGGAGGACGGTATGCCGTCCGCCGAGGTCGACCGCGCGCCGCAGCCCTCGCTCGAGGACCTGCCGGCGCTCGCCACCGGTGCCTCGACCCCCACCTGCCGGGTCGAGGTCACGGTCGTCGAGTCGTCCCCCGGCGCGGCGGCGCGGGTGGCCCCGCCGGTGCAGCTGTCGGCCTACCGGATCGTGCAGGAGGCGGTCGCCAACGTGCACCGGCACTCCACCGCCCGCCGCGCCCAGGTCGTGGTCCGGGTGGACGAGGAGGACGGCCGCCTCGAGGTCGAGGTCGTCGACGACGGCTCGGCCCGGCCGGGGACGTCGGGGACCGGGCTGGGCCTGCGCGGCATGCGCGAGCGCGCCCAGCACCTCGGCGGCGGCGTCGAGGCCGGTCCACGGCAGGGTCTGCCGGGCTGGCGCGTGCGCGTGTGGTTCCCGCTGGAGGGGCGTAGCCAGGCCGGTGACGAGCCGCCCGTCGGTGCGACAATGGCCCGGTGAGGGGAACCACCGTCAAGGTCCTGCTCGTGGACGACCAGCCGCTGCTGCTCCAGGGCTTCTCGATGATCCTGTCCGTCGAGGACGACATCGAGGTCGTCGGCCAGGTCGCCGACGGCGAGGCGGCGGTCGGCGCCGTGGCGGCGCTGCGGCCCGACGTCGTGCTGATGGACGTGCAGATGCCCGTCCTCGACGGGATCGAGGCCACCCGCCGGATCGTGGCCGAGCACCCGGACGTGCGGGTCGTCGTGCTGACCACCTTCGACCGCGACGACTACCTCTTCGACGCCCTGGCCGCCGGGGCCAGCGGCTTCCTGCTCAAGAACGCCGACCCCGACGAGCTGGTCGCCGCCGTCCGGGACGTCGCCCACGGGCACGCCCTGCTCGCCCCCGAGGTGACCCGGCGGGTCATCGCCCGCAGCGTCGCGCCGGCCGTCCCCGCGCCCGCGGCGGCCGAGGGGGAGCGGGGGGCGGACGCCATACCGGAGCCGCTGCCCGACCTGACCCAGCGCGAGCGGGAGATGCTGCGGATGGTGGCCCGGGGGATGTCCAACGGCGAGATCGCCGCCGAGGCGTTCGTCAGCGAGGCGACCGTCAAGACGCACGTGTCCAACATCCTGGCCAAGCTCGGCGTGCGGGACAGGGTGCAGGCGGTCGTCGCCGCCTACGAGGCGGGCCTCGTCTCGCCGGGCGACTGACCGGGGGCCGGCTCCACCGCGGGGCGGAGGCACGATCTCCGACGCGGGGCCGATGCGGCCGGGCGCCGGCGCCGACTAGCGTCGGCCCCGACGACCACGACGACGACCACGACACAGGGGAACCGATGCTCGAGCTGCGCGGACTGACCAGGCGGTACGGCGACCACCTCGCCGTCGACGAGGTGAGCTTCACCGTGCCCGAGGGCGCGATGGTGGGCTTCGTCGGCGGGAACGGCGCCGGCAAGACCACCACCATGCGGATGGTCATGGGGGTCCTGGCCCCCACGGCCGGCGAGGTGCTCTGGCAGGGCCGCGAGGTGACCTCCGCCGACCGGAGCCGGTTCGGCTACATGCCCGAGGAGCGCGGGCTCTACCCCAAGCAGCCGGTGCTCGCGCAGCTGACCTACCTGGGCCAGCTCCACGGGATGACCGCCACCCACGCCCGGGAGCGGTCCCGGGACCTGCTGGGCCGCTTCGGCCTGGGGGAGCGGGTCAAGGACAAGCTGGAGACGCTGTCGCTGGGCAACCAGCAGCGCGCCCAGATCATCGCCTCCGTGCTGGGGGACCCCACGCTCCTCGTCCTCGACGAGCCCTTCTCCGGGCTCGACCCGGCGGCGGTGGACCAGATGAGCGAGCTGCTGCGCGAGCACACGGCCGACGGCGTGCCGGTGCTCTTCAGCTCCCACCAGCTGGAGCTGGTGGACCGGCTGTGCGACGCGATCGTCGTGCTGCACCAGGGGCGCGTGGTCGCCCAGGGCACCTCCGAGCAGCTGCGCGCCACCGCCCCGCTGCGCTACCGGCTGACCACCAGCCACGACGCCGGCTGGGTGCGCGGCGTCCCGGGCGTCACCGTGGTGGACGTCGACGGGCCGACCGCGCTCGTGGAGCCGGCCGACGAGGCCGTCGCCGAGCGGCTGCTGGTCGACGCCGTGGCGCGCGGCGGGGTCCGCGAGTACGCCCGGATCGTGCCCACCCTGTCCGAGATCTACCGGGAGGTGGCGGCCTGATGAGCCTGACCGACCAGACCGACCTGCGCCCGGGCCCGGGCGCGCCCGAGGAGGCCCCGCGCGAGGTCCGGTCCCCGCGCGCGCCGTGGGCCCTCGTGATGGCCCGCGAGGTGCAGGTGCGCCTGACCGACCGCACCTTCCTGCTGTCCACGCTCTTCACCGCCGTGCTCATCCTCGGTGCCATGGTCGTGCCGTCCTTCTTCGGCGGCACGACCGAGCGGACCGTCGCGGTGACCGACGACGCCGGTGCGGCCGTCGTGGCGCAGGCGGCACCGGCCGTGCGGGGCATGTCGGTGACCGGCGACGCCGACGTCACCGTTGAGCCGCTGCGGGTGGCCGACCGGGCCGCCGCCGAGGAGGCCGTGCGCGACGGCGACGCGGACGTGGCGCTCGTCGGCGGACCGGGGTCCTGGGAGCTGCTCAGCGACGGCGACGCGCCCTCCAGCCTCTACGTCGCGCTCTCCGACACGGTCCGGACCGAGGCCCTCGCGGCCAACGCCGAGGCCGCCGGGACCACCGTGGAGGAGCTGACCGCGGGGAGCGTGCTGACCCCCGTCGACCTGACGGCGCAGGAGGGCGACCTGCCCGAGGGGATGCTCTTCCTCGTGGGGCTGGGCTTCGCGATGGTCTTCTACATGGCGGCCATCCTGTTCGGTATGCAGATCGCCTCCAGCGTCGTGGAGGAGAAGCAGTCGCGGATCGTGGAGATCCTCGCCGCCGCCATCCCGGTGCGCCAGCTGCTCCTGGGCAAGGTGCTCGGCAACACGCTGCTGGCCTTCGGGCAGATGGCGCTCATCGTGGCCACCGCGCTGGTCGGGATGACCTTCACCGACCTGGACGTGGCGCTGCCCGGCCTGGCCGGGGCGATCGGCTGGTACCTGCCCTTCTTCGTCTTCGGCTTCCTCGCGCTCGCCTGCGTGTGGGCCGCGGCGGGGGCCCTGGCGTCCCGCACCGAGGACCTGCAGTCCACCACCATGCCGCTGACGATGGTGCTCGTCGTCGCGCTCATCGGCGCGATCAATCTCGAGGGCGTGGCCCGTCAGGTCGTCTCCTTCGTCCCGGTCGCCTCCACGCTGCTGATGCCCATCCGCATCCTCGAGGGCGACGTGGTCTGGTGGGAGCCGGCCGTGGCGCTGGCCCTGGTCGTCGCCTTCTGCGCGGTGACGATCCTGCTCGGCAGCCGGCTCTACCGGCGCGCCCTGCTGCACACCTCCGGCAGCCTGTCCTGGCGCAAGGCCCTCCGGTTGTCGGAATGAGCCCGGCGGGTGGGCCCGAGCGGCGCGGGCTGCGCCGGCGACGACTAGGCTCAGGCCTGTGAGCAGCGTCGAGACGAGGACCCACGCCGAGGAGCGGCACCCGGTGCGCGACACACCCCTGCTGGTGGCGCTCGACGTGGACGGCACCCTCATCCACCACGACGGCTCCGTCTCGGCCCGGGTCGAGGACGTCGTGCGGCGGCTCGAGGACCTCCCGCACGTGCAGGTCGTGGTGGCCACCGGCCGCTCGGTCGTCGCCACCCTGCCGATCCTGGAGCACTTCGGCCTGCTCACGCCGGGACGCCCGACGGTCTGCTCCAACGGAGCGGTGACCGTCGAGGTCGACCCGGCGGCCGAGGGCGGCTTCCGGCTCGTCGACGTGGTCACCTTCGACCCGGCGCCGGCGGTCTCCCTGGTCCGCCGCGAGCTGCCGGGGGCCATCGTGGCGGTGGAGGAGATCGGCGTCGGCTTCAAGGTCAGCACCCCCTTCCCCGAGGGCGAGCTGTGGGGCGAGCAGACGGTGGTGCCGATGGAGGAGCTGCTCAGCCAGCCGGTCACCCGCGTCACCTTCCGCGACCCGAACTCCACCTCCGAGGAGTTCAGCGAGCTGGTCGAGCGCATGGGCCTGCACGGGGTCAGCTACGCCGTGGGCTGGAGCGCCTGGCTGGACCTCGCCCCCGAGGGCGTGTCGAAGGCCTCGGCCCTCGAGCAGGTGCGCCGCCGGCTCGGGGTCGAGCCGCACCGCACCGTGGCCGTCGGCGACCAGCGCAACGACGTCGAGATGCTCGTGTGGGCCGCGCGGGGCTACGCCATGGGCCAGGCCCCGGCCGAGGTGGTCGAGGCCGCCGACCGGATGACCGGTCCGGTCGAGGAGGACGGGCTGGTCGACGCGCTGGAGCAGGTGCTGGAGGAGCTCGCCTGAGGGCCGGTCGGCACGCGGTGAGGGACGGACCGCCCCCGGACCGCGGGATGAGTGACGCCGGCCGCGGACGGGTGTCCCGACGCGCCGTGCTGGGCGGGGGCCTGGCCGCGGGCGTCCTGGGCGGGGGGTCGCTGGTGCGCGAGGCGGCGCAGGCCGAGGACGTCATCCCGCTCGCCTCGGGCGGCGTCGGCTTCTCCGGCCCGGGCGAGCGGTCCTTCCTGCTGCCGGGGGAACCCTTCCCGCTGGCCGGCAGCCGGGCGCTGACCGTCGGTGCCCGCACCCCCGGGCTCGTCGCGACCGAGACCGCGCTGCTGGCCGCGGTCCGGGGCAGGGTCGAGCCGCGCTGGGAGGACCTGGCCGGAGGTGCGGTGCTCGACCTCAACGTGCTGTCCGCGGGTCTGGCGGCACCGGTCGCGGCCTGGACCGCGAACTGGCGCTACGTCTGGCCCCGCGACGCCGCGCACGTGTGCCGGTGCTACGCCGAGCTCGGCCGCGACGCCGACGTGCTGCGGTGGCTCGCGTTCCTGGCGCGCTGCCAGCGGCCGGACGGGCACTTCGAGGCCAGGTACACCCTGGCCGGGGGCGTCCCGGACGACCGGCCCCGGCAGGCCGACGGTGTCGGCTGGTTCCTGTGGGCGCTGCACCGGTGCGTCGAGGCCCTGCCGCGACGTCGTGCCGACCTCCTCGCCGTCGGCCGCCCCACAGCGGTCGCGGCGCTGCGGGCGGTCTTCGCCGACCTCGACCGCCCGGGAGGTGACGCGCTGCCCAGCCCCACGCCGGACTACTGGGAGGTGCCGGAGCGCAGGACCACGCTCGGCGTGGCCGCGCTGACCCTGGCCGGCCTGCAGGCCGCCGCCGCGCTCGGCGAGGAGCTGGCCCCCGAGGCGGTGCTGGCCGCCTCCTACGCCGAGCGCCTGCGCGAGACGATCGCCGCACGCTTCGGCCGCACCGGTTACCGGCGTTACGCGCGGGGCGGAGGGTATGACGCCGCGCTCACCTTCCTGCTCCCTCCCTACGTGCGGGGTCTCGAGTCCGAGGTCGGGCCGCTGCTGGACGTGGCGTGGGAGGCGATGCGCCGCCCCGCCGGCGGCGTGGCGCCCGGAGAGCGGTGGAAGGACGGCTGGATAAGCTGGACGCCGGAGACCGCCCTGTTCGCGCAGGCCTACGCGGGGGCCGGTCGTCCGGGACGGGCGGCCGAGGTGCTCACCTGGCTGGACACGCACCGGACCGTCGCGGGGAGCCTGCCCGAGAAGGTGCTCAGCGACGGCAGCCCCGCCGCGGTCGCCCC
>QEUR01000188.1 GCA_003577095.1 Acidobacteriota bacterium | reverse complement strand
CGGCCTGGGCATCAAGGTCCGGTGGACGCCGGAGGAGCTGGAGCGCGCCGCCGCGGTGGCCGATCGGCCGCCGAAGGAGCTGGCGACCCGCGAGGAGGCCGCCGACCGCTTCCTGAAGGTCTCCGGGCTCGTCGGCCTCGTCGCCGCCGACGACCCGGTCGTCGACGCCGGGATCCAGCAGCTGCCCGACGGAGGCTGGCGGCTCGCACAGGACCCGAGGACGTTCGCGGTCGGCGCCTTCGACATGCCGCAGCTCCTGGCGCGGGCCGGCTGTCCCGTGGTGCTGGCGCGCGGCGAGCACGACGCGATGGTCTCGCACGATGACCTCGCCGGGCTCGTGGAGCGCCCGGTAAGCCTGCCGGGGCTGGGCCACAACGCGCACGTCGAGGACCTGGGGGCCGTCCTGGGGCTCATCCCGGACACAACGCCGATAAGTCACATTATGTCAAATATGCGCTCGGCGGTGCCCTCTTGAGCACTCCCCTCCCGGATCCGTCCCGCGACACGCCCGGTGTGCGACGGCCACAGCGTGCATGTGCACGCTGTGGCCGATCCTGACGGGCGAGTCGTCGGCACCGACCGTGCCGAGCGCGTCCTGACTAGCGCCACGCGAAGACCGGCTGCTCGAAGTGCCCGACCGGGTCGTTGCGCCCGTGCAGGCCGAGCCAGCCGAGCTGGACGAGCACCGCCGCCGTCGGGGCGTGCACGACGGTGCTGCCCAGCGGCAGCGCCACGACCGGCCGGTCGCTCTCCGGGATGGTGGTGAACCACGGCGACCCCGGCCGGTCCAGCTGGTGCAGCCCGACCCGGTAGACGATCATCACCTCGTCCGGGTCCGGCCGCAGGGTGACGTCGCCGCCCCACACCACGACCGGCGTCATGACGAAGCCCGACCTCGTCACGTAGTCGTCCAGCAGCCCCAGCACCCGGTCCTCCCCCAGGTCGATCCCGACCTCCTCGTGGGTCTCGCGCAGCGCCGCGGCGACCATGCCCTCGCCGGGCTCCAGCCGCCCTCCGGGCAGCGAGTACTGGCCGGCGTGCCGTGGCAGGTGCAGCGGTCGACGGCACACCAGCACCGCCGCTCCCCCGCCGGCGGTCCGCAGCCCCTCGTTCAGTCCGTACGGACGTTCGACCTCCGTCCCGTCCTCGTACGTGGCCACCAGCTCGGTGTTCTCGCGCGTCGAGTCGACCAGGACCAGCGCCACGGCGGCGCGCCGCTCGTCCCCCTGGGGAGCGACCCTGCGCTCGTGCCCGGCCAGGTGGGTGCGCACCCGCTCCCGCAGCTGCGCGTCGTACCCGATCGGAGGGGGTATGGAGTGCACGACCGTTCCTCCTCGGACGCCGCTCAGCTCCCGTCCGTCCCGTAGGTCAGACCGTGCCCGTAGGCGAAGAGCGCCCCGTCGGCGGTCTCAGCGTAGCCCGGCACGTCGGAGAGCTGCTCGCGCACGGCGAGGGCCGAGGCCGGCAGGGAGAAGGGCATCCGGCCCTGCGGCGCATGGCGTCCGGAGAGCACGTCGAGGCGCGCCGCGTCGGTGATCCCGAAGGTGGCGACGATCGCGCCGGCCTCGCGCAGGCCGCTCTCCTCGTCGAGGACGAAGGGCTGGCGGAAGTACACGTCGAGGACCACCTTGGTGGGATCTCCGACCTCGGCCATCACCTCCTGGATCGTGGCGAGGTCGGGCCGCACGGTCCACGACTCGGCCCGGTCCATCCCGGTGATGTCCAGGACGCTGCTCTCCCACGGCAGCGGCCCCCCGAAGGGCAGCCCGTCGTCGGTGCAGGTCTCCGCGCCGTAGGCCACCCCTGCGTCCGCGGCCCCGAACGGGCTGGCCCCGTCGAGACCGCGCACGCCGGGGAAGACCACGGGGTTGATCTTGTCCGGCCGCATCCCCGACCCGGGGTCGGCGCTGCGGTAGTGCCCGGTGCCCTGCGTCAGCGCGCTGAGCGTGACCAGGACGTGGTCGGCGCCGGCCGCGCTCGGTCGGTCCTCGACGTTGCCGTCCACCACCTGGTAGCCGTAGGAGGCGAGCACCTGGGTGTCGCACTCCCCGAGCACGTAGACGGTGGCGCCCGCCCGCATCGGCAGGGCCTGCCCGGTCCCGTCGGCGCGCGGACGGTTCTGCAGGAGCACCAGGGAGCGGCGCTGCAGGTCGAGAGCCACGTCCTCGTGGGCGGGCGTCGCGAGCACCGCGTCGGCCGCCGACTCCTCGACGTAGGGGTCCTCGAACAGGCCCATCCGGAACAGCGGCACCAGCAGCCGTAGGGCGGCCGTGTCGACGCGCTCCTCCGTGACCAGGCCGGACTCGACGAGCGAGAGGATGACGCTGGGCTCGTGGAAGCCGGAGAGCACGTCCGAGCCCGAGTTCACCGCCGCGGCCAGCCGCTCGGGGACGCTGCGCTCCTCCAGCCCCCACGCCCGGTCGGTGACGATCCCGGTGTCGGAGTTGACGTAGCCGGCGAACCCGAGCGTCTCCCGCAGCAGCCCGGTGACCACCTGGTCGCTGAACGCCATACCGATCTGGTCCAGGCGGACCCCCTCGTGGGTGACGTCCATCGGCACCCCGTAGTAGGGCATGATCGCGGCCGCCCCCGCGGCGACCGCCGCCTCGAACGGCTTGAGGTGGTGGGCGAACCGGCCGCCCGGGTAGACCTGCGTCTTGCCGAAGGAGTAGTGCGGGTCGAGGCCGAGCTCCTGCGGGCCGCCGCCCGGGAAGTGCTTGATCGTCAGCGCGACGTCGGTCGAGGGGCCCAGCGACGTCCCGTCGACGACGTCCGGCCCCTGGAGGGTCCGCAGCAGCGCGGTGACTATCTCGCCGGTCAGGTCCGCGTCCTCGCTGAAGCACTCGTGCGTGCGGTACCAGAGCGGCTCGGTGATGAGGTCGACCATGTAGCCGTACATGCCGCGGAGCCCGATCGCCCGCCACTCCCTGCCCATGACCCGCGCAAAGTCCTCCACCGGGTCCGTGCCGCCCGCGCCGAGCACCGCCGCCGCCAGCCCGGCCTCCTTGGGGAAGCCGGTGAACGCACCGTGGGTCTCGTTGATCCCGCTGCGCGCGTCGGGGTCGATGTGGTTGCGCGCGTTGGACTTGGCCAGCACCGGGATGCCCAGCCTGCTGCCCTCGGCCAGCTCCTGGACGGCGTT
This sequence comes from Acidobacteriota bacterium, assembly GCA_003577095.1. Classification (GTDB taxonomy): domain Bacteria; phylum Actinomycetota; class Actinomycetes; order Actinomycetales; family Dermatophilaceae; genus Ornithinicoccus. Next base: position 3,091 of record QEUR01000188.1, on the reverse strand, counting down.
CATGAACGCCGCCGCCTGGGCCGGCGTCACCGAGGAGCCGGCGACGAACGGGTGCGAGTCGTCACCGCGCCTCTCCTCCCCCGGCGGCGCGACGACGTTGCGGAAGATGATCCGGCGCATGTGGTTCTCGCCCACGTGCCGGCGGCCGATGTCGGTGATCGTCCCGCCCCACCCGGCGTTGACCGTGTCGATGATCATCAGACCGGCCTTCTCCCGGAGCGTCATCCGCGAGACCAGGTCCTCGGCCCGCTCCTCCGCGGAGAGCCGCCAGTCCTCGTAGGGGGTCAGCCGCCCGTCCCCGTCGAGGTCCCGGAAGCGCAGCCCGTCGACCTCGATCACGGGCTTGACGCGGCTGCCGAGGCGGGGCTGGTCGGGTATCGGTCGGTCGGTCATGGGCTCCTCTTCTCGCTGCGCTGCCGGCGGGTATGGGGTCTCAGCCCTCCGGCGTCGGGTTCGTCCCGCGCGTCTCTTCTGTGTCGGGGTACTTTGCACGGTAGTAGCCCACGATCATGTCCACGACCTGGGCGTAGGTCACCGTGCCGGTGTTGATCACCAGGTCGTAGTACTCGTCGGTGTTCGGGTCCCACTGGTAGAGGTTGCGGGACATCTCGGCACGGACACGGTCCTCCGTGGCGATCCGCTCGGCGGCCTCCTGCTGGCTGAGGCCGGTCTTGGACATCACGCGCTCGATCCGCATCCGCACCGGTGCGGTCAGCCGCACGTGCAGCGAGCCGACCGCGTGGCCGAGCACGAGGGCTCCGTTGCGGCCCTCGATGACGGCGCCGTCCACGGCGAGGCCGAGCAGCTCGCGCCGGTTGCGCTCCGCGATCGAGTAGTCCTCGGCGACGTCGAGCGCCCGGGCCAGGTCGGAGTCCTGCGTGCCGCTGTAGGACACGGCGCGCAGCCACCGGTCGAAGGCCGTGTCGGAGACCAGGGCCTGGGGGCCGAACTGCGCGACCATGTCGGAGCTGAACTTCTGCGGCACGTGCCTGACCCCCAGCTTCTTCGCCACGGCCGGGCCGATGTCGCTGGCACCGGAGCCCTCCCGCTCGAAGATCGTGACCACCGGGAGCACGCCCCTCTCCCGGGGCCGCAGCAGCAGGCTGCGCTCGTCGCCGAGGGCCTCCTTGACGCGGACCCTGCCCGTCTCGACGCCGTGGACGGTGCTGACCGCACCCTCGGACCGGCGCGCGTGCAGCTCGCGCACGATCGTGGTGAGCTCGGCCGCCCCGAGGTTGTACCAGATCATGACGATGGCGGCGGCCGCCGCCAGGAGCGCGGGGAGGATGCCGGTGGCCAGCCGGATGCCCTGGATCGCCTCGGCGTCCTGGCTCGCTGCCTGCCCGACGTAGCCGAAGGCGCCGATGAGCGCGGCCCCGGCCCAGCCGCCGACGCCCTGCCCGGTCTTGCGGATGAACGAGAGCACCGAGTAGGAGCCGCCCTCGGCCCGCAGCCCGGTCCTCCACTCCCCGTAGTCGACGGTGTCCGCCTGCATCGAGAACATGAGCGCGTTGGTGCCGCCCGAGCCGATCCCGAAGAGGAACCAGGCGAAGATCGCGATCGCCAGGTTGCCGTCGGGCACGAAGTAGATCAGTACGAACGCCACGATCGCCACGACGGCCGCCCCCAGGTAGCCGTTGCGCTTGCCGTAGCGCGAGGTGATCCCGGGGACCAGCGAGGCGATGGCCACCGTGCCGACCGTCTGCGCCAGCGCCAGGAAGGTGAACCAGCCGGCGTTGCCGAGCACGTGGCGCGCGTAGTAGAGGCCGACCGCGTTCATCGTGAAGATCGCTGCGAGCAGGAAGAACGCCGCCAGGCAGAGCACGATAAGCGGCCGGTTGTGGCGCAGCATCCGCATCGTGCGCCGCAGCGAGATCTTCGTCGCGCTCCGCGGGACGACCTCCTGGTGTTCCGGAAGCAGATCAGGTAGAGGACGATCGCCACCACGCCCAGGGCGATGGTGGTCAGGGTGAACCGCAGCCGCACGTCGTCGCCGGTCGTGTCCTGGAATCCACCGAGTCCTGGGTCATGGCGGCGGCCAGGGACCCGTAGGGGATGTTGACGAAGGAGTAGGCCAGCTGGAAGAGCGCGTCGAACAGGAAGATCCAGGCGATGGTCACCGCGGGGCTGAGCCCGGCGGGCACGCTGAAGAGCAGCACGAAGACGAGGGCCAGCGGCGTGCTCCCGAAGAGCAGCCAGGGGCGCAGACGGCCCCACCGGGTGTCGAGCCGGTCGACGGTCTGGCCGGCGATGAGGTCGGTGGCACCCGCCCAGATCTTGGTGACGCCGTAGATGATGCCCGCCACCCCGGCCGACAGCCCCGCGATGTCGGTCATGTACACCATGAGGTACATCGACGTCATCATGAACGTCAGGTTGTTCGCCACGTCTCCCAGCGAGTAGGAGAGCACCTGCCCGCCGGACATGGTGCGGCCCGCCGCCTCGGGCTCTGTCCTCGTCGTCCTCGTCCGCTTCGTCATGTCAGCCCTCGCTGCACGCTGGAGGAATTCAGTCCGACGCCCTGTCGTGGGGCGACTATGGGGTCGGAGCGCAGGGTCCGGCAGAGCATCCCGGTGGGCCTGGGCGCAGGGACGCGTGGCCACTACCATGCGTCCATGGCTCCGGCGGCGGCCGGCGGGACCCTCGACGTCCGACTGATCGGCAGGGTGGCCGTCCGCACCACGGCAGGGTGGCGCGACGACTGGCCGCGCCCTGCTGCCCGGCGTCTGGTGGCGCTGCTCGTCCTCTCCCCCACGCGGTCGGTCCCGCGGGAGGTGGTGGCCGACCGCCTGTTCGGCCACCTCCCCGCGGACCGTGCCCTGCGCAACGTCTCCAAGGCGCTGAGCCAGGCACGCACGGTCGTGGGCCCGGGGGTCCTGCACGGCGACGTGGCGACGGTGTGGATCGCCGGCACGGTGGAGGTGCGCACGGATCTCGACCTGGACGCCGGCCTGGCGCGCCGGGCGCTGGACGCACCGCCACCGCCCGAGGACTGGGCCGGGCTGAGGTCGGCACTGACCAGGGCGGATCAGCTCCTGTCCGAGGACCTCTACGAGGACTGGGCCCAGGATGCGCGGCGCGACCACGAGGC
>QEUR01000187.1 GCA_003577095.1 Acidobacteriota bacterium | reverse complement strand
TCGGTCATGATGCCGGTGAAGCCCTTGTCGAACACCCAGAAGCCGCTCACCAGCACGAGAAGCCCCATGATGACCATGAGTACTGCCTGGGCGGCATCGGTGTAGATGTCGGCGAAGGAGCCGCCCCCCACGGTGTAGAGGGTGACGATGAAGGCGATGGCGACCAGGCCCACGAGGTAGGGAAGGCCAAGGAGCTGCTCGAAGATCAAGGCACCGGCACTGAGCTGGGCGCCGATGTAGAAAAGGTTGAACAATGTGGCCAGTGCGACGAAGCTACGGACGACGTTGCTCCCGTAGCGATCACCGAGCCAGTCCGGCAGCGATAGCGACTGCTGGTGCGTGTTGCTGGCGCGCACCCGCTTGGCGACGACGATCAGCCCGAGGGGAGAGGCGAGGATCAACGTGAGGACGATCCAGAGGGAGGACAAACCCCAGCCGTAGGCCCATCCCGTGTAACCGACGAACGTGGCGGCGCTGAAGAACGTCGCGGCGAAGGCCAGCCCCAGCACCACCGGCCCCATGGAGCTGCCCGCGATCGCGAAGTCCGCGACGGTCTTGGTGCGCCTGTAGCCCAACCACCCCAACCAGGCCATGAGGGCCAGGAAGAGGGCCAGGCCGACAGTCATCCAGATCTGAAGCTCGGACATTCTTCTCCTCGTCTGCAATCGATTGCAGGACAACGTAGCAGTGGTGTGCAGGAGCGGCAAGCGACCATGCCTGTCTCTTGGGGGCAGCGCACAGCCGGCGGACATCAGCGGGGCTAGGGCGTGTCTCTAAAGGTGCCTTAGCCAGATCGTTATTGCGCGTAGGACGGCGGCGCCGCGGTAGACGATCGCGAGCTTGTCGTAGCGGGTGGCCAGTCCGCGCCATTGCTTGACGGTGTTGAAGGAGCGCTCGACGACGTTGCGGTCGCGGTAGGCCTCGGCGTCGAAGGCTGGTGGTCGGCCGCCGCGGGAGCCGCGCCGTCTGCGGTTGCGGACCTGGTCGGAGGGTTCGGGGATGACGGCCTTGATCCCGCGCGCGCGCAGCAGGGCGCGGTGGGAACGGGCGGAGTAGGCCTTGTCCGCCAGCACCGCCGCGGGCGTGGTGCGCGGGCGACCCGGGCCGCAGCGCGCCACGCTCAAGCGACCGAGGAGTTCGGGAAAGACTGGGGAGTCGTTGGCCTGACCTGGTCCGACGAGCACCACCAGGGGTCTTCCGCGTCCGTCGACGAGCTGGTGGATCTTGCTGGACAGTCCTCCCCGGGAGCGGCCGATGCCGTGATGGAACGGCTCCTCGTACAGGTCCGCCCACCCGTCCTGACCAGCATTCTTGTGATTCGGTTTAGCCCCCCCTGACCTGGCCGAGGACCTCGGTGAGCGCGGACGCCGCAGCGTCTTGCGCCACAGTCCCGCTCTCTTCCTCGGCGGGCTTCTCCCGCGGCAGGTTGGTGGCGTGCTGGTGCGCCCGGTTGATCGTGGAGTCCACGCTCACCGTCCACTCCACCTGCCCGTCGGCGTCGGCCCGGGTCAGCAGCGCCTGGTGGATCTTGTCCCACGTGCCGTCCTGGCTGAAGCGCCGGTGGCGCTTCCAGACCGTCTGCCACGGCCCGAACGATGCAGGCAGGTCACGCCAGGCCAGGCCGCAGCGGTACCGGTAGATCACACCCTCGACCACCTGCCGGTGGTCGCGCATCGGCCGGCCCGTCCTGGGCCGTTGCGGCGGCAGCAGAGGCTCGATCAACGCCCACTGCTCATCATCAAGAAGCGCTTCACGATTCACAAGGACCACACTCGCCGACCCACGCGCTCAGCCTTTGGAGACACGCCCTAGCCGCTGTCCGCACCTCCGCGTCGTAGGGCGATGAGGTCGTTGTCCGCACCCAGCCGGGGCACGATGCCGGGGTCCGCGGCCTGGCCGTCGAACAGCAGCGGCAGCCGAGGCAGGCTGGGATAGCTGCCGTCCTCGCGCTTCAGCCGCTCGTCACGCATCGGCACGAACAGGCCGCGGTGGGCCAGCTGCTCGCAGCGGCGGACGTCCTCGACCGTCTGCACGGCACCGGCCGGCTGGCCGGCGCGGCGCAGGGCCTCGACCGCTTCGTGCTGGCTGAGGGCGGCGGCCCACTCCTCCAGCGCGGGCAGCACGACGTCCTGCATCCGCTCGGCCCGCTTCAGGACGGTGTCGACGGCCGGGTCGGTCACCAGGTCGGGACGCTCCATGGCGGCGCAGCAACGCTGCCACATCTCATCGGTGGGGATGACGATGGAGATCCAGCCGCCGTCGCCGGCGCGGAAGGCGCCCACCGGGCTGAACCGGTCGATGCCGCGCGTGGGGACCTCGCCGGTGAACTCGTGCAGCGTCAGCGGCCGCTCCAGGAACGCCGCGCCGATGTCGTACATCGCCGCGTCCACGTGCGTGCCCTCGCCCGTCCGGCCCCGCCGCACGAGCGCGGTGAGGATGCCCAGGCAGGCGTAGATGCCGCTGAGCAGGTCCATGGTGCCCATCGGCGCCAGCAGCGGCGGCTCGTCCGGACCCTCGCCGATCAGGCTGCTCAGCCCGCTCATCGCCTGGATGACGGAGTCGAACGCCGGCCACTCCGCATACGGCCCTCCGGAGACGCCGAAGCCGGTGATCTCGCAGATCACCAGGCTCGGGAAGCTCTCGCGCAGCGTCGGCACCCCGAGGCCGAGCCGTTCCAGCGTGCCGGGCCGGTTGTTGCAGAGGAAGACGTCAGCGTCGGCCAGCAGCCCGAGCAGCGACGCCCGCCCGTCCTCGGTCTGCAGGTCGATCTCCACCGACCGCTTGCCCCGGTTGTAGGAGGCGAAGCCGCCGCTGACGTAGTCGTCCTCGGGGCCCAGCCGCGGCTCGTAGGTCCGCCGCGGCTCGCCGGTCCCGGGGCGCTCGACCTTGATCACCTCCGCGCCCGCGTCGGACAGCAGGGAGGAGCAGTAGGGGCCGGCGATGAACTGCTCCATAGACACGACCCGGATCCCGGCCAGCAGGTTCAGACCCGTCATCGCAGCTCCTCTCGTCACGGGGCGGGCGCCCACGCGGGCGGGCGCTTGTCGCCGAACGCGGCCAGTCCCTCGGCGGCCTCGTCGGACTGGCGTGCGGTGCTGTGCTCGACGACCAGGTCGACGAAGGACTGGTCGTCCACCGCCGTCCAGGACAGGTCGCGCGCGCGGCGCTTGGTGGTCGCGACGGCGCCCGGTCCGCTGGCTAGGACCGCCTCGACGACCTCGGCCCCGCGCGCCTCGAGCGACTCCCGCGGCACGACCTCGTGGACCAGCCCGATCCGACGCGCCTCGGCGGCGTCGAAGCGCTCACCGGTGAGGGCGTAGCGGCGGACCTGCCGAGCGCCGATGGCGTCCGCCAGCTGCGGCAGGATGATCGAGGCGTGCAGGCCCCAGCGCACCTCGGCGATCGAGAAGACCGAGTCCTCCCCGCAGATCACCACGTCTGCGGCGGCCAGGACGCCGGTGCCGCCGCCGAAGCAGGCGCCCTGGACGAGCGCCACGACCGGCACGTCCAGCAGGCTGAGCCGTCGCACGGCGCTGCCGGTCAGCTCGGAGGCCGCCAGGTTCTCCTCGGGACTGCCGGCCCGGACGGTATGCAGCCACCGCAGGTCCGCGCCGGCCTGGAAGTGCCGCCCGTTGCCGCGCAGCACCACGCAGCGCACGGGCGACGTGGTCGTCAGCGACTGCTCCGCCGCATCGACCGCCGCGTGCAGGCCGCGCAGCATGGCCTCGTCGTAGGCGTTGTTGACCTCGGGCCGGTTGAGCGTGACGGTGGCCACGCCCCGCTCGTCGACCTCGACCAGCACCGCGTCAGGCATCGGCCCGCACCGCCTCGGTCAGGGTGCTGACCGCGCAGGTCGCGCCGGCGGCGGAGCGGGACTCAGCGCCGTGCTCGAGGCCGTCCTGGCCGGGCACGACGGTGAAGGTCTGCGGGCCGACCAAGGGGGAGACCAGCCGGTAGCCGAAGGTGCGGCCGACCAGGTCGATGCCCTGACGGCGCATGTGGTCGCCCATCAGCAGCGCCTGCAGCGGGCCGTGGATGACCAGCCCGTCGTAGCCCTCGGTGGGCACGTAGCCCAGGTCGTAGTGGATGCGGTGGGTGTTGTAGGTCAGCGCGGAGAAGCGGAACAGCAGCCGCTCGTCCACCTCCAGGCTCAGCGTCGGGCCGGCCGGCGGCTGCGGCGGCTCGGGTGCGGACGGCAGCGCCCCGGTGCCCGGGGCCCGGTAGACGATGTCCTGCTCCTCGCGGACCGCCAGCTGCCCGCCCTGGGTGATCTCCTGGAGCACGGTGACGAAGGTCAGCGGGCCGGTGCGGCCCTGCTTCTCGACGGTCTTGGCGATCGAGGTCACCTTGGTCGCTGGCTCGCCGATCACCAGCGGGGAGTACGTGGTCACGCGGCCGCCGGCGAACATCCGGCGCCGTCCGGGGCCGGGCGGGGCGGGGATGCCGCTGGTGGGGTGCCCGTCGGTGCCGAGCTCGCTCTGTCGGCGGCGGTCGAGCAGGTACATCCAGTGCCACAGCGGCGGCACCGGGTCGCCCGGGCCGTAGGGCACGTCGACCTCGAGCATCGCGGCGAGGGACTCCACCGGCTCGGCGGCGATCACCTCGGTGCGGGTGGCCGAGGTCGGGTTGTCAGGGGCGGCTGTGCTGGCCATGTCAGCGGTCCTTCCGTCGCAGGATGTCATGGGCGCGGGCGATGACAGGGGCGTCGACCATGTCACCGTCCACCCGGACGGCGCCGCCGGAGCTGTCGGCCACCGCAGCCAGCACCTTCTCCGCCCACGCCACCTCGTCCGGTGAGGGGCGGTATGCGGTGTGCGTCGCCTCGACCTGGCGCGGGTGGATGAGCAGCTTGCCGGTCAGGCCCAGCCCGGCGGCGTGGGCCAGGTCGTCGGCCAGGACGCCCTGGTCGTCCAGCGCCACGGTGACACCGTCGACCGGGCCAGGCAGGCCCGCGGCCCGGGAGGCCAGGACGAGGGTGGAGCGGGCGTGCAGCATCGCGGTGCGGCCGTTGTCGCTGCCCAGGTCGACGGCGTAGTCCAGATGGCCGAACGCCAGCCGCGCCACCCCGTCGGCGGCGGCGATCTCGGCCGCGCGCAGCATCCCGGCGGCGGACTCGACCAGCGCGACCACCGGTGCCCCGACCTGGTGGGCGACGGCAGAGGCGGCTCCGGGGTCGGAGGCCTTGGGCAGCACCACGGCGACCAGCCCTGCAAGACCGGCCAGCGCGGCCAGGTCGGCATGGTGCTCGGGGTTGTCGGCGGCGTTGACCCGCACGCAGGCCGACCCGACACCGCGCAGCCAGGCCACGGCGGCGTCGCGGGCCGAGGCCTTGTGCTCGGTGCCGACGGCGTCCTCCAGGTCGATGATGACCAGGTCCGCGCCGGCGGCCACGGCCTTGTCGAAGCGCTCCGGTCGGTCGCCCGGGACGAAGAGGAAGGAGCGCGCCGAGCCGACCGCCGCGACGTGCTCGTCCGGTGCCGTGGACGTCATACCGGGTCCACGTTCCCGCGCTTGACCAGCTGGCGCGCGATGACGTTCTTCTGGATCTCGTTGGTGCCCTCGCCCACGATCATCAGCGGCGCGTCGCGGAAGTAGCGCTCCACGTCGAACTCGGTGGAGTAACCGTACCCGCCGTGGATGCGGATCGCGTCCAGTGCGATCTGCATACCGACCTCGGAGGCGAACAGCTTGGCCATCCCGGCCTCCATGTCTGCGCGCTGCCCGGCGTCGAACGCGCGGGCGGCGTGCAGCGTGAGCTGGCGCGCGGCGACCAGCTTGGTGGCCATCTCGGCCAGGTAGTTGCCGATCGACTGGTGCTTCCAGATCGGCTGGCCGAAGGCCTCGCGCTCCTGGGAGTAGGTCAGCGAATCCTCCAGCGCGGCGCGGCCCACGCCCAGCGCGCGGGAGGCGACCTGCAGACGCCCGACCTCCAGACCCTTCATCATCTGCGCGAAGCCGGCGCCCTCCGCGTCGCCGAGCAGGTTCGCGGTCGGCACCCGCATGCCGTCGAAGGCGATCTCGCAGGACTCCACGCCCTTGTAGCCCAGCTTGGGCAGGTCCCGGGACAGGTGGAAGCCGGCCAGGCCGGACTCGCCCTCCTTCTCCACCAGCAGGATCGAGACACCCTTGTGCCGCGGCTGCGCCTGCGGGTCGGTCTTGACCATCAGCGCGATCAGCTCGGCCTTGCGGGCGTTGGTGATCCAGGTCTTGGAGCCGTTGACGACGTAGTCGTCACCCTCGCGGCGGGCGGTGGTGCGCATCGCCTGCAGGTCCG
>QEUR01000186.1 GCA_003577095.1 Acidobacteriota bacterium | reverse complement strand
GCTTGCCGACCGGCGGGCGCGCGCCGTCGGTGAAGGCGCCCCAGACGAACCGGCAGGAGTAGGCCATGGTGAGCACCGAGCCGAGCACGACCGCAGCGGCCGCGGCGCCGTCGAGGGACCACCAGCCGTCCGGCGGGTGCAGCAGGGCACCGAGCGCGGCCTCCTTGCCGACGAAGCCGATGAGCACCGGCAGACCGGCCATCGACATCGCGGCCAGCACGGAGGAGACGGCGAGCACGGGCATCCGGCGGCGCAGGCCGACCAGCCGCCGGATGTCGCGGGTGCCGGTCGCGTGGTCGATCGTGCCGACGGTGAGGAAGAGGCTGGACTTGAACAGCGCGTGCGCCACGAGCAGGGTCAGGCCGGCCAGGGTGGCCCCGGGGCTGCCCCAGGCGAGCAGCACGGTGAGGAAGCCGAGCTGGCTGACCGTGCCGTAGGCGAGCAGCAGCTTGAGGTCGTTCTGGCGGGTGGCGCGGAAGGCCCCGAGCAGCATGGTGCCGCCACCGAGCACGAGGAGGGCGACCCGCCAGGCCGGCAGGTCGGCATACGCCGGGGCGAGGCGGGCGACGAGGTAGACGCCGGCCTTGACCATGGCCGCCGCGTGCAGGTAGGCGCTGATCGGCGTCGGCGCGACCATGGCGCCCGGCAGCCAGAAGTGGAACGGGATCAGCGCCGACTTGGTGATCGCGCCGACGAGCAGGAGCACGACCCCGGTGGTCACCATCCCCGAGGAGCCGGGGGCGGCGAGCAGCTCGCTGATCCGGTAGGTGCCAGAGGCGGTGCCGACCATCACGATGCCGACGAGCATCGCCAGGCCCCCGGCCGTGGTGACGATCAGGGCCTGCTTGGCCGCCCTGGTGCTCGCCTGGCTCCGCGAGAGGTAGCCGATGAGCAGGTAGGACAGGATCGTCGTGATCTCCCAGAACACGTAGCGAAGGCGACGAGCGCCCCGGCCAGCAGTCCGACGTTGCCGTCGTCGTCCTCGTCGATGTAGTGGGCGCAGTAGAGGAGGACGAGGGCGCCGACGACCGAGACGACGAGCGTCATCACCCAGGCGAGGGTGTCGAGCCGGAAGCTCAGGCCGAGCATCAGGTCGGGGACCCACACCAGGCGCTCGGTGTGCGGCTGCGCCGATCCGGCGGTCGTGAGCTGGGTGACCGCCCAGCCGGCGGTGACCGCCGGGGCGAGGGAGAGGGGCACGAAGGCCCGCCTGCCGATGGTCCGGACCAGCGTCGGCGCGATGACGGCCGCCCCCAGGTGCACGACGAGGAGGGCGACGATCAAGATGACCCTCCCTGGGTGTCGGCCTGGCCTGGTGACGTGCCCGCATCCTACCGGCGGGGAGGGTGCGCGACGGCCCCGGACCTGCTCGGTCCGGGGCCGCCGGTGGCGCTGCTGGGGTCCTGCCCCCGGCGCTCAGGCGCCGGTGACGGTCACCGTGAGGTCGGCCGAGACGTCCTCGTGCAGGCGCACGTGGACGGCGTGGTCGCCGACGGTGCGGATCGGGGTGGGGACCTCGACCCGGCGCTTGTCCACCTCCGGGCCGCCGGCGGCGACGATCGCCTCGACGATCTCGGCCGGCGTGACCGCGCCGAAGAGGCGGCCGCCGGAGCCCGCGCGGGCCGCCACGGTGATCGTGGCGCCCTCGAGACGGCTCTTGGCCGCCGCGGCGTCCTCGGCGTTGCGCAGCGCGCGCTTCTCGCGGGCGCGGTTGATCGCCTCGACCTGCTTCTGGCCACCCTTGGTCCACGGGGTCGCCACCTTGCGGGGCAGCAGGAAGTTGCGGGCGTAGCCGTCCTTGACGTCGACGACGTCACCGGCGGCGCCCAAGCCCGAGACGGGCTGGGTGAGAATGACCTTCATGTGGATCTCCTCGGCGTCGTGGGCGGTCAGCGGGCGGAGCTGCTGTAGGGCAGCAGCGCCATCTCGCGGGCGTTCTTGACCGCGTTGGCGATGCGGCGCTGCTCCTGGACGGAGACGCCGGTCACGCGACGCGCGCGGATCTTGCCGCGGTCGGAGATGAACTTACGAAGGAGCGCGGTGTCCTTGTAGTCGATCGCCTCGATCTTGGCGGCCTTCAGCGGGTTCGCCTTCTTCTTGGGCTTGCGCACAACGGGCTTGGCCATCGTGGTGCTCTCCCCTTTCGTGAGAGCCCGAGCGGTGCTCGGGATGGTGTGGTTCTAGGAAGTGTGGTGGGTCAGAACGGCGGCTCGTCGTAGGACGGGGCGCCGCCCCAGCCACCGGACTGCTGACCGGACTGGCCGCCGGTGGCCCACGGGTCGGCGTCGCCGCCGGCCTGCTGGCCACCCTGCGGTGCGGACTGGCCCTGCTGCGGGGCGGACTGACCGCCCTGCTGCTGGCCCCAGCCGCCGGACTGGCCCTGCTGCGGGGCGGACTGACCGCCCTGCTGACCGCCGCCCCAGCCGCCCTGCTGACCGCCGCCGCGCTGGGCCTTGGTCACCTGGGCGGTGGCGTAGCGGAGCGAGGGGCCGATCTCGTCGACCTGCATCTCCATGACGGTCCGGTTCTCACCCTCCTGGGTCTGCCAGGAGCGCGAGACGAGCCGGCCGGTCACCACGACGCGGGTGCCGCGGTGCAGCGACTCCGAGACGTTCTCCGCCGCCTCGCGCCAGACCGAGCAGCGCATGAACAGCGTCTCCGCGTCCTTCCACTCGTTGGTCTGGCGGTCGAACGTGCGCGGGGTGGACGCCACCGTGAAGTTGGCGACGGCCGCACCGCTGGGGGTGAAGCGCAGCTCGGGGTCGGCGGTCAGGTTGCCGACGACGGTGATGGGGGTCTCTCCGGCCATGTCAGGTCGTCCTCGATCCGTTGGTCCTTGAGGGTGTCTGTGGTGAGGGTGTCCTCGGGTGGTCCTGCCCGCGCTCAGGCGTCGCGGCGCAGCAGCTGGGTGCGCAGGACGGACTCGTTCAGGCCCAGCTGGCGGTCCAGCTCCTGCGCGGTCGAGGGCTCGGCGGTCATCTGCACGACCGCGTAGATGCCCTCGGCCTGCTTCTTGATCTCGTAGGCCAGGCGGCGGCGGCCCATGATGTCGATCTCGTCGACGGAGCCACCCTGCTTGCCGACGACGCTCATCATCTTCTCCAGCGTGGGCTGGAGATTGCGCTCGTCGGTCTCGGGGTCGAGGATGATCATCAGCTCGTACTGACGCATGCGTGAACCCACCTCCTTCGGTCTCGTGCGGTCACGGTCTCTCCGTGACAGGAGGGCTTCATACGTCGTCACCGCGGTCCCAGCCTGCCACGACCGGGCGGTCGGGGGTGGCGGTCGTCCACAGGCGTGCGCCGGCGACGGGGTGCGGTGAACCCCTCCACGATACCGGCCGGTGCGCGTCCCGACCTAATCCCGCGCGGCCTCCCGCCCGGCCCGCAGATGAGAGGACCCTCACCGGCGCACGGCATACTGAACCGGTCCGTCGCGCCACCACGAGGAGCACCTGCATGAAGATCGCCGTCGCCGGCACCGGCTACGTGGGCCTGTCCAACGCCGTCGTGCTGGCCCAGCACCACGACGTGGTCGCCCTGGACATCGACGAGGCCAAGGTCGCCATGCTCAACGACCGGCGCAGCCCGATCGTGGACCCCGAGCTCGAGGACTACCTGGCCAACAACAACCTGCGCCTGCGCGCCACCACCGACCCGGCCGAGGCCTACGACGACGTCGACCTCGTCGTGATCGCCACCCCCACCGACTACGACACCGAGACCAACTTCTTCGACACCTCCTCGGTGGAGCAGGTCCTCGTCGACGTGCTGGCCCGCTCCCCGCAGGCCGCGGTCGTCATCAAGTCCACCATCCCGGTCGGCTTCACCGAGCGGCTGCGCGAGGAGCACCCCGGGGCGACCGTGCTCTTCTCCCCCGAGTTCCTGCGCGAGGGCCGCGCCCTGCACGACAACCTGCACCCCTCGCGGATCATCGTCGGCGACACCGGCCAGGTCGGCCAGATGTTCGCCGACCTGCTCCTGGAGGGCGCGATCACCAAGGACGTCCCCGTCCTGCTCACCGGCTCCACCGAGGCCGAGGCCATCAAGCTGTTCGCCAACACCTACCTGGCGATGCGGGTGGCCTACTTCAACGAGCTGGACACCTACGCCGCCACCCGCGGCCTGGACACCCGCCAGATCATCGAGGGCGTCGGCCTGGACCCGCGCATCGGCGACCACTACAACAACCCCTCCTTCGGCTACGGCGGCTACTGCCTGCCCAAGGACACCCGCCAGCTGCTGGCCAACTACGGCGACGTCCCCCAGACCCTCATCACCGCCATCGTGGACGCCAACACCACCCGGATGGACTTCATCGCCTCCGACATCCACGAGCGCCAGCCGCGCACCGTCGGCATCTACCGCCTCATCATGAAGGCCGGCTCCGACAACTTCCGGGCCTCCTCCATCCAGGGCGTCATGTCCCGCCTCCAGGCCCGCGGCACCGAGATCCTCATCTACGAACCCACCCTGCACGGGGACACCTTCCAGGGCGCCCGCGTCCTGCGCGACCTGCAGGTCTTCACCGACCGCTCCGACGTCATCATCGCCAACCGCCTCGACGGCACCGCCCGAGGCTTCGGCGACAAGCTCTACACCCGCGACCTCTACGGCCGCGACTGATGCGGCCCGGCGAGCCCACCACCCGTTCCCTTCGCACTACCGGGGCCCACCGCGCGCCGCGTGGTGCCCGCGTGGCGGGGCCACGTTCCGGGTTCCGCGGCGACATCGAGGGGCTCAGGGCCATCGCGGTCATGATGGTCCTCCTCTTCCATGCCGGCGTCCCCGGGACCGACGGGGGTTTCGCCGGCGTCGACGTCTTCTTCGTGATCTCCGGCTACCTCATCACCGGGCTGCTGGTGAAGGAGGCGACCGGCACCGGCCGGGTGTCGCTGGTCCAGTTCTACGCCCGGCGCGCCCGGCGGCTCCTTCCCGCGGCGTCCCTCGTCCTCGCGGCGACCGCCCTGGCGGCCTGGTGGCTGCTGCCCAGGTCCGCGCGCGGCGAGCTCGGGACCGACGTGGTCGGCGCCACCCTCTACGTCGTCAACTGGGTGCTCGCCGGCCGGGAGGTCAACTACCTGGCCGAGGACTCCCCTCCATCGCTGCTGCAGCACTACTGGTCCCTGTCGGTCGAGGAGCAGTTCTACGTCGTCTGGCCGCTGCTCATCATGGCCGTGCTGTGGGCGGCGCGGCGGTGGCGGCTGCGCTTCCTCCGTCTGCTCGGCGTCGCGTTGACCCTCGTCGTCCTCGCCTCACTGGTGCTCTCGGTGGTCCAGACCGCCAGCTCGCCGGCTACCGCGTACTTCGCCACCACGACCAGGGCCTGGCAGCTGGGCACCGGCGCGCTGCTCGTGCTGATCACCCCCTCGCTGGCGCGGCTGCCCCGTCGGGCGGCGCACCTGCTCGCGTGGGCCGGCCTGGCCGCCATCGGCGCCACGGTCGTGGTCGTCGACGGCGGCACCCCGTGGCCCGGGAGCGCGGCGCTGCTGCCCACCCTGGGCACGGCCGCCGTGATCGCGGCCGGCGTCCGGGCGCCCGACAGCCCGGCCGCGCGGCTCCTGGGTCGGCCGCCGATGCTGTTCCTCGGCGCCCTGTCCTACGGCCTCTACCTGTGGCACTGGCCGGCGCTGCGCCTGCTCGCCGAGCTGCGTCCGGACGCGGGGCTGACGGCTCGGCTGGCGGTGGCCGGGCTGAGCGTCCTGCTGGCGTGGGCCAGTCTGCACCTGGTCGAGAACCCCATCCGCTTCCACCGTCGGCTGGCGCGGGTGCCGCGGCTGGCGCTCAGCTACGGCGCGAGCAGCATGCTGGTCACCGCTGCGGTCGGGGCAGCGCTGCTCGCCACCGCCCCCCAGCTGGACACGGAGGGGCGCGACGAGGTGCTGAGCGCGGCCGTCGTCGACGCCGGCCAGGGAGCCGAGGTCATCGACGCGGCCGGTGCGATCGGGCTGGTGGATCCGGCGAGCCGCACCGACGAGCGGCTGCGGCCCGTCGCCGATCCGTCACCCATCCTCACCCGGACGGGCGCCGTATTCCCCGACCCCGACGTGGCGACCAAGGACACGTCGCTCACCGCGGAGCAGCAGTTCTGCCACCGGGAGTCCGGGCAGACCACCGTCACGGCCGACGACGAGTGCTGGTTCGGCGACCCGGACGGCGACACGACCGTGGCGCTGGTCGGTGACTCCAAGATGCTGCAGTGGCTCACCGCCCTGGACCCGATCGGCGCCCAGGAGGGGTGGCGCGTGAAGGTCTACACGAAGTCCGCGTGCGGCTTCGCGATGGTCGCCATGTCCGACGACTGCTACGAGTACAACCGGACGCTGGCCGCTCACCTCGCCGACGGGGAGCACACCCCGGACATCGTCTTCACCTCGCTCGTCCGTGCTGGCGAGGAGGAGCTGGGTTCCTCCCTGGCCGACCTGCTGCGGCCGGTGGCCGCCGCGGGCAGCCGGGTGGTGGTCATCGACGACAACCCCTCGCCGGAGCGTGACGAGCTGGGCACCGACGTCACCCTCTACGAGTGCGTCCGCGACCACCCGGACGACTACTCGCAGTGCTCCTACGCCTCGGGCGCCGCGCAGAGCAGCCCGGCCCTCCGGGTGGCCGCCGACCTGCTCGACGCCCCGGTCGCCGACGTCGGCCGGTGGGTGTGCCCCGAGAGCGACCGGGCCGAGCCGTCCTGCCCGCCGGTCGTCGGACGGGCGCTCGTCTTCCGGCAGGGGTCGCACCTGACCGCGACCTACGTGGCCTCCCTGACCCCGGTCCTGCACCACGAGCTGGTGCGTCTCGGGGTCGCCACCACCCCGTTGGACGAGATCCGGTGGAGGCTGCCCGACACGACGGGCTGACCGGCCGTCCCCCCTCGAGGGGGCTCACCCCGGACGGTCATCCTCTCGGGGAAGCCTGCCCCCGGCTCTCCTGCGACGCGGCGGCCTCGAGCGCGGCGAGGAAGCCGGGGGCGTGCGTGACCCAGTCGAAGCTCGCCCGGGCCTCGGCGTGGCCGCGCCGGCCGGTCTCGACCGCCGTCGCCGGCTCCTCCGCCCACGCCAGCAGCTGGCCCACCGTCTGCTCGACGTCGTGGAAGGGCACGACCACGCCGCCACCGCTCTCCTGCACGAGCTCGGCGGGCACCGGCAGGGGGGTGGTCCCCACCGGCACGGCGTGCGCCATGTACTCCACGACCTTCGTCGGCATGCTCGGCCTGAAGTTG
>QEUR01000185.1 GCA_003577095.1 Acidobacteriota bacterium | reverse complement strand
CAGGTAGCGGTCCAGCTCGAACCGGGTGACCTGCGAGCGGTAGTCGCCCCACTCCTGCCACTTGTTGCGCAGGTAGAAGTCGAAGACCTGCTCGCCCAGGACCTCCGCGACCAGGTCCGAGCCCTCCATCACCGCCACCGCCTCGCCCAGGCTCTGCGGCAGCGGGTCGATGCCGAGGGCCCGGCGCTCGGCGTCCGTGAGCGCCCACACGTCGTCCTCGGCCTCGACGGGCAGCTCGTAGCCCTCGCGGATCCCGCGCAGGCCCGAGGCCAGGATCACGGCGTACGTCAGGTAGGGGTTGCACGCGGCGTCGATCGAGCGCACCTCGATGCGCCGGGAGTGGCCCTTGCCGATGGAGTACATCGGCACCCTGGCCAGGGCGGAGCGGTTGTTGTGCCCCCAGCACACGTAGGCCGGCGCCTCGCCGCCGCCCCACAGCCGCTTGTAGGAGTTGACCCACTGGTTGGTCACCGCGCTGATCTCGCGGCTGTGCGCCAGCACGCCCGCCATGAAGCGGCGGCCGGTCTGGGACAGCTCGTAGGGCGCGCCCGGCTCGTAGAAGGCGTTGCTGTCGCCCTCGAACAGCGAGACGTGCGTGTGCATGCCGGAGCCCGGGTGCTGGGCCAGCGGCTTGGGCATGAAGGTGGCGAAGGCGCGCTCCTGCAGGGCGACCTCCCGCACGACGGTCCGGAAGGTCATGATGTTGTCGGCCATCGACAGGGCGTCGGCGTAGCGCAGGTCGATCTCCTGCTGGCCGGGGCCGCCCTCGTGGTGGCTGAACTCCACCGAGATCCCCATCTGCTCGAGCATCTCGATCGCGGCCCGGCGGAAGTCGTGGCCGTCGCCGCGCGCCACGTGGTCGAAGTAGCCGGCCTGGTCGACGGGGACGGGCCCGACGGCGGGGTCGTAGGGCTCCTTGAACAGGTAGAACTCGATCTCGGGGTGGGTGTAGAAGGTGAAGCCCTCCTCGGCGGCCGAGTCCAGGGCGCGCCGCAGGATGTGCCGCGAGTCGGTCTGCGCGGGCGACCCGTCGGGCATGTGGATGTCGCAGAACATCCGGGCCGTCCGCTCCCTCCAGGGCAGCACCTGGAAGGTGTCCGCGTCCGGCTGCACGACCATGTCGGCCTCGTAGACGCGGGTGAAGCCCTCGATGACGCTGCCGTCGAAGCCGATGCCCTCGGTGAACGCCTGCTCCAGCTCGGCGGGGGCGACGGCCACCGACTTCAGCGTGCCCAGGAGGTCGGTGAACCACAGCCGCACGAAGCGCAGGTCCCTCTCCTCGATGGTGCGGAGGACGTACTCCTGCTGGCGGTTCATGGCGCCCATCCTGCCGCATCGGCGGTATGCCGTTGCGCCGCCCCGGCGTCGAGGTCGGCGACCGCACGGGCGTAGTCGGCCGCGAGCCGCCCGAGGTCGGCCCGGTAGACCGCGATCCGGCACCCGAGCCCGTTGGGCTTGACCTCGATCCCCTCCTCGTCCCAGTGGGGCCGGGCGCGGGCCAGCAGGTCACCGCCGAGGTCGCCGGCGTGGCTGGTCACCCGCCACCAGGTCACGTTGCCGCCCCAGTGGCGCATGATCGCCCCGACCTGACGCGGCCCGGTGCCGACCAGGTCGGCCAGGTCGCCGTAGGAGACCACGCGGCCCGGCGGCACCTGCTCCACGGCGCGCAGGACGCGCTCGACGAGCACCTCGTCCACGGGCGGTCCGTCCGGCGGCGTCAGTCGTTGAGCGGGTTGCTGTCCCAGCCGGAGGCGTCGGCGTCGCCGGTGCGCCACTCGTCCTCGGCCCGGTCCTCCTCGTCCCAGGCCTCGGTGCGGGCGGCCGCGATCTCCAGCGCGCGGGAGGCCTCCTCCTCGGTGGCGTAGGGCCCGAGCAGGTCGTGGCTGCGTGCCCGGTCCGGGTCGTCGCCAGCCTCGACCTGGCGGGTCTTGGTGTTGAACCAGTACTGCGTGGCCATGCCAGCCTGCCTCTCCTCCTGGGTCGGGGCCGCGCGGCGACGCGACCTAGAATCCACCCTATGCCGACCACCGCACCGCTCGCCCCGGGAACCGTGAGCCCGCGCCGTCCCGTGCCCGCCTCGATCCCCCGTCCCGAGTACGTCGACCGGCCGGCCCCCGCGCCGTTCCGCGGCTCGGAGGTCAAGGACGAGGAGACGATCGAGCGGATGCGGGTCGCCGGCCGGGTCGCGGCGCAGGCGCTCCAGGTCTGCGGGGAGCTGGTGCGTCCCGGCACCACCACCGACGAGATCGACCGGGTCGGCCACGAGTTCCTCCTCGACCACGGCGCCTACCCCTCGACGCTGGGCTACCGCGGCTACCCCAAGTCGTTGTGCACGTCGGTCAACGAGGTCATCTGCCACGGCATCCCCGACGACCGCGAGCTGCGCGACGGCGACATCTGCAACATCGACGTCACCGCCTACCTCGGCGGCGTCCACGGCGACAACAACGCCACCTTCCTGTGCGGCGAGGTGGCCGAGGAGACCCGGCTGCTCGTCGAGCGCACCCGGGAGGCGCTCATGCGCGGCATCCGCGCGGCGCGCCCGGGTCGGGAGATCAACGTCATCGGCAGGGTCATCGAGAGCTACGCCCGCCGCTTCGGCTACGGCGTGGTCCGCGACTTCACCGGGCACGGGGTGGGCGAGGCCTTCCACTCGGGCCTGGTCATCCCCCACTACGACGCGGCACCCGCCTACGACACCGTCATCGAGCCCGGCATGACCTTCACCATCGAGCCGATGCTCAACCTCGGCACCCACGAGTGGGTCGAGTGGGACGACGGCTGGACCGTGCTGACCGCGGACGGGCGTCCGTCGGCGCAGTTCGAGCACACGATCCTGATCACCGACACCGGCGCGGAGATCCTCACCCTGCCCTGAGCCCGCGGACCGCCGCCGGGAGGCGGCGCGCCGGCCGGAGGCACGGCATACCCTGTCCCCCATGGCAGGCACGCACATCCTCGGCATCGACATCGGCGGCAGCGGCATCAAGGGTGCCCCGGTCGACCTCGACAAGGGGGAGCTCGCCGCCGAGCGCGAACGGATCGACACCCCCGAGGGTGCCGCGCCCGAGGACGTCCTCGAGGTCGTCGCGCAGGTCGTCGAGCGCTTCGCCGACGCGGTCGCCCCGGGTTCGCCGGTCGGCATCACGATCCCGGCGGTGGTCCGGGGCGGAGTGGTCCGTTCCGCCGCCAACATCGACGCCTCGTGGATCGGCACCGACGCCGACGAGATGTTCACCAGGCGGCTGGACCGCCCGGTGCACGTGGTCAACGACGCCGACGCCGCCGGGGTGGCCGAGATGCACTACGGCGCGGGCGTCGGCGAGAAGGGCGTCGTGCTGCTCACCACCCTCGGGACCGGCATCGGCTCCGCGCTCTTCACCGACGGGGTCCTGGTCCCGAACACCGAGCTGGGCCACCTGGAGATCGACGGCCACGACGCCGAGACCCGCGCGGCCAGCAGCGTCAAGGTCGAGGAGGACCTGTCCTGGAAGGAGTGGGCCGAGCGGCTGCAGGTCTACTACTCGACGATCGAGAAGCTCTTCTCCCCCGACCTGATCATCGTCGGTGGCGGCGTGTCGAGGAAGGCCGACAAGTTCCTGCCCCGCCTCGACCTGCACGCGCGGATCGTCCCGGCACAGCTGCGCAACAGCGCCGGCATCGTCGGGGCGGCCTGGTACGCACTCGCCGAGGAGGGCTGAGCCCGCTCACCAGGAGGTGTGCCGGGGCCTGCCCTCCTCGTAGCCTGCCGCGCCCTGGATGCCGACGACCGCCCGGGTGTGGAACTCCCCGATCGAGCGCGCGCCGGCGTAGGTGAACGCGCTGCGCACGCCGGAGACGATCTGGTCCAGCAGGTCCTCGACGCCGGGGCGCTGCGGGTCCAGGAACATCCGGCCCGAGGAGATGCCCTCCTCGAAGAGCGAGGAGCGGGCCCGCTCGAAGGCCGACAGTTCCTTGGTCCGGTTCTTCACCGCGCGGGCCGAGGCCATGCCGAAGGACTCCTTGTAGGAGCGGCCGTCCGCGTCCCGCATCAGGTCGCCGGGCGACTCCAGCGTCCCGGCGAACCACGACCCGACCATCACCGAGGCCGCACCGGCGGCGAGCGCCAGGGCGACGTCGCGGGGATACTTCACGCCGCCGTCGGCCCACACCTGGGCGCCGGTCTCGCGCGCCGCCTCGGCGCACTCCAGCACCGCGGAGAACTGCGGCCGGCCGACGCCGGTCATCATCCGGGTGGTGCACATCGCGCCCGGGCCGACCCCGATCTTGACCACGTCGGCACCGGCGGCGACGAGGTCCTCCACCCCGGCGCGGGAGACCACGTTGCCCGCCACGACGGGGACCCGCCGGCCGGTCTCCTGCGCGTGGGCGTCGCGCGCGGCGACCACCTTGGGAAGCGCGAGGAGCATCTTGTCCTGGTGGCCGTGCGCGGTGTCCACCACGAGCACGTCGACGCCCGAGGCGAGCAGCTCCGCGGCCTTGCCCGGGACGTCGCCGTTGATGCCGACGGCGGCGCCGACGCAGAGCCGTCCCTCGCCGTCGAGGGCCGGGTCGTAGATCGCCGAGCGCAGCAGGCCGGTGCGGGTGACGATGCCGCGAAGCAGCCCGCCGGCGACCACCGGCGCGAGCCCGGCGCGGGAGTCCTCGAGCCGGTCGAAGGCCTCGCGCAGGTCGACGCCCTCCTCCAGCACGACGCGCGGCTCCTCCATCACCTGGCCCGCGGAGGCGAAGCGGTCCACGCCCTCGGTGTCGGCCTCGGTGACCACGCCGATCGGGCGGCCCGCCTCGACGACGACGGCCGCGCGGTGGGCCCGCTTGTGCATCACCGAGAGCAGCTGGGCCACCGGTGCGGACCGCTCCACCACGATCGGGGTCTCGTAGACCGGGTGGCTGGCCTTGACCCGCTCGACGGTCTTGCGGACCTCCGGCAGCGGGATGTCCTGGGGCAGGACGGCGACCCCGCCGCGGCGCGCCACCGTCTCGGCCATCCGGCGCCCGGCGACGGCGGTCATGTTGGCCACCACCACCGGGATCGTCGTGCCGACACCGTCGGGGGTGCGCAGGTCGACGTCCAGGCGCGAGGTCACGGACGAGCGCGACGGCACCATGAAGACGTCGTTGTAGGTCAGGTCGTGCCCGGGCCGCATGCCGTTGAGGAACTCCACGGACCCACAGCGTACGGGGCCGCGCCTGGCGAGCGGTGCGCGGGCGACATACCGTCGGGGTATGGAGCTCACCCACCTCGGCCACGCGTGCCTCCTCGTCGAGGTCGCCGACCAGCGCCTCCTGGTCGATCCCGGCAACCTCGCCGACGTCTCCGGCGTGCGCGACCTGACCGCCGTCGTCGTCACCCACCAGCACGCCGACCACTGCGACCCGGCCCAGGTGCCGGAGCTGCTGCGGGCCAACCCCGCGGCGCGGCTCCTCGTCGAGCCGCAGACGGCCGAGCTGCTCGCGGGCGAGGGACTGGCCGGCCGCACCGAGCGGATGGAGGAGGGGCAGGAGCTCGGGCTGGGCGGGCTCACCGTGCGCCCGGTCGGCGCGCTGCACGCGCAGATCCACCCCTACCTCGACCGGGTCGGCAACGTCGGCGTTGTCCTGGCCGCGGAGGGCGCCCCGACCGTCTACCACCCCGGCGACGCGCTGGACGGCGAGCCCGGCGCGGTCGACCTGCTGTGCGTGCCGGTCAACGCGCCGTGGGGCAAGGTCGCCGAGACGGTCGAGTTCGTGCGGCGGGTGGCCCCGGGCCGCGGCGTGGTGCCGATCCACGACGGGCTGCTGCGCGACGTCGGGCGGAAGATCTACCTGACGCACATCGGTGGCTACGGCGCCGAGGGCGGGGTCGAGGTGCTCGACCTGCGCGACGCCGGCCCGACGCGGCTGTGAGCCCGCGCCGGATCCGCGGGGCGGTGGGCGACGGGCTGGTCCGGGTCGCCGGCAGGATCGGCTCGGTCTTCCTGCACGACCGTCGGCTGGCGCGCTCGCCGCTGTGGCTGTACCGGCACGGGCTGGGCTTCCTGCTCGGCCACCGCCTGCTCATGCTGGAGCACCGCGGACGGTCCTCGGGCCTGCCCCGCCAGGTGTGCCTGGAGGTGGTCGACCGTCCGGCGTCCGGCACCTTCCGCGTCGTGTCCGGGCTCGGCCCGCGCTCGCAGTGGTTCCGCAACCTGCAGGCCGAGCCGCGCTGCCGGGTCAGCACCGGCCGCCGGCGCGGGGCTACGGCGACCGAGGTGCGCGTGCCGCAGGAACAGGTCGGCGCCGCGCTGGCGGACTACGCGGCGCGCAACCCT
>QEUR01000184.1 GCA_003577095.1 Acidobacteriota bacterium | reverse complement strand
GCGCTCACCCGCCGGGTCGTCGAGGACGGGTCGGACCCGGTGGTGGTCCTGGGCGAGGTGCGGGTCGACCTGTCCGCGCACCAGGTGACGCGCAGCACCGGCCAGGGCGACCAGCCGGTGCGGCTGACCCCCACCGAGTGGCGCGTCCTGGAGCACCTCGTGCGGCACGCCGGCAAGCTGGTGACCCGCCAGCAGCTGCTCACCGAGATCTGGGGCCCCCAGCACGTTCGGGACACCGGCTACCTGCGGCTCTACGTGGCCCAGCTGCGCAAGAAGCTCGAACCCCACCCGGCCAGCCCCCGCTACATCCTGACCGAGCCGGGCATGGGCTACCGGCTGCACCTGCCCCCGGGCTAGAGACGCGCGATGACCGCGTCCAGCATCTCCTGGGTCAGGGTGCCGGTGAAGGTGTTCTGCTGGCTGACGTGATAGCTGCCGAGCAGCCGGACCACCCTCCCGGTGGTCGTGACCAGCTCCGCCTCGGCACCGTGGCCGAAGCGCGGCTTGGGCCGGGGCACCTGCCACCCGAGGGCACGGGCCGCGCGCAGGAAGGCGTCCCAGCCGATGGAGCCCAGCGCGAGCACCGAGCGCAGGTGCGGCTCGGACAGCTGCAGGTCGCGCTCCAGCCAGCCGGAGCAGGTCGCCCTCTCCTCGGTCGTGGGCCTGTTCGCCGGGGGCGCGCAGTGCACGGCCGCCACGATGCGGATGCCGTGCAGCCGCATCCCGTCGCCCGCGTGCCGGCTCGAGGCCTGGCTGGCGTAGCCGGCGCGGTGCAGCGCGGCGTAGATCCAGTCCCCGGAGCGGTCGCCGGTGAACATCCGCCCGGTGCGGTTGGCGCCGTTGGCCGCCGGAGCCAGCCCGACGACGAGCACCGGGGCGTCGCCCTCGCCGATGCCCGGCGCGGGCCGGCCCCAGTACGGCTCGTCGACGTAGGAGGCGCGGCGGCCGGTGGTGGCCACCTCCTCGCGCCAGCGGACGAGGCGGGGGCAGGCGCGGCATACCGAGACCCGGGCGTCCAGCTCGGCAGCGGTCGTGGCGCCGGCCGCGAGCCGGCGGACCCCCGCGGCCGAGCGTGCCGACCGGGTCTGCGGGGTGGCAGGGTCCTCGGGCCAGCCCGTGCCCGGCGGCACCGGCGAGACGAAGGGCTGGCCGGTGACCGGGTGCGGGTCGCTCCTCACAGCTGGGCCAGCGCGATCCCGTCGAGGATGTCGCTCTCCGAGGCGCGCACGGTGCCCAGGCCCGAGTCGTGGGCGACCCGCTGGACCACGGTCCGCCAGATCAGTGCCCCCGCCGCGATGACGTCGACCCGGCCCTCGTGCAGGTACGGCAGCGCGGCACGCCGGGAACGCGGCATGAGCAGCAGGTCGGTGCACGCGTCCACGACGTCGGCCACCGGCAGCCGGGCCCCGTGGATGCGGTCCCGCTGGTAGGAGGGCAGCTCCAGGGCGTGCGCGGTGACGGTGGTGACCGACCCGGCGAGGCCGACGAGGGTGCCGACGCCGGTCAGGTCGACCTCCTGCGCGACGGTGTCCACCGCACGCACGATGTCGGACAGTGCGGCCCAGACCTGGTCCTCGTGGGGCGGGTCGTCGTGCAGGTGACGCTCGCTCATCCGCACGCAGCCGATGTCCACCGAGGCGCTCGCCTCGACATGCCCGGTGCCACGCACGAACTCGGTGGAGCCCCCGCCGATGTCGACGACGAGACAGGGGCCCGGCGCGGCGCGCAGCGCGCTGGTCGCGCCGACGAAGGACAGCTCGGCCTCCTCGGCGCCCGAGACCACCTCCGGGGCCACGTGCAGGTCGCCGAAGGCCGCGGCCACCCCGTCGGTGAACTCCTGGGCGTTGGCCGCGTCGCGCGTGGCCGAGGTGGCCACGAAGCGGACCGCCTCGCAGCCGGCCTCGCGGCACAGCACGGCATAGCCCTCCGCGGCGGCCAGGGTGCGGCCCATGGCCTCGGGCGAGATGCGCCCGGTCGCGTCGATGCCCTCGCCCAGGCGCACGATCTGCAGCTGGCGGCTGACCTCCTCCAGGACCGGCCGCCCGTCGTCGTCGAGGCCGACGTCGGCGACCAGCAGCCGGATGGAGTTGGTGCCGCAGTCGACCGCGCCGACGCGCTTCACGGCCTGCCCTCAGGAGCCTCGGGGGCCTCGGGTGTCCCGGTGTCCGCGGGGGTCCCGGGGTCCTCCAGGGCGCGGCAGCACCCGTCGGTCCACCACTGCGGCAGCGCCTCGATGGCCTCGTCGCCGAGCCGGTTGACCCCCGGTCCGGCGGCGAGCGCGTGGGCGACCAGGACGTGCAGGCACTTGACCCGGTTGGGCATCCCGCCGGCGCTCACCCCGGCGATCTCGGGCACGTGGGCCAGCGCCTCCCGCCGGCTGAGGTAGTCCTCGTGCGCCCGCACGTAGTCGTGCCGCAGCGCCGCGTCGGCGAGCAGCCGCTCGGTCATCTGCCGCATCAGCCCGCTGCTCTCCAGCGTGGAGACCGCGCCGGTGAGCCGCGGGCAGGTGGCGTAGAAGGTGGTGGGGAAGGGCGTACCTTCGGGAAGGCGCGGCTCGGTGCGCACCACGGTGGGGCACCCGCAGGGGCAGCGGTGCGCGATCGAGACGACCCCGCGCGGCGGCCGTCCGAGCTGACGCTGGATGACGGCCAGGTCCTGCGGCGTGGGGACCTCGTCCAGCGTGGTGCGGTCGGGGCTGCTCACGGCTCCGTCGGCTCCGGCAGGCCCTCGTTGGCGATCTTGACCGACTCCCAGACCTGGCCGTACCAGGGGCTGTCGGCCAGCACCTCGTCGCTGACCGGCGCCATCCCCGGCAGCGCCTCGGTGTAGTCGCTGCCGGTGTCGTCGATGACCGTGAAGGCGGTCTCCCCCTCCTTGACGAAGCGCAGCCGCTCACGGGCCTGCTGCTCGACGTAGTCGGGGTCCTCCCACTTCTTCAGCTCGCCCTGCAGCTGGTCGATCCGCTGCTGCTCGGCCACCAGCCGGTCCTGGGCGGCGGTGATCTCGGCGCGCTGCTGCAGGAAGCCGGAGAGGACCGGGGCCACGATGACGGCCATGACGACGACGATCCCCAGCAGGATCAGCATCCGCCGGACGTGGGCGGGGGCGCGGCGCACACTGGAGGCGGCGGACGCTCCGGCCCCGGACACCGCTCTCGCTCCCGGGCGCGGCCCCGGCCTCCTGGAGCCGCCTGCCCGCCCGGGGCGCGCGGCGCTGCCGCGCCGGTCGCGCGGGCCGCGGGCGGTGGTCATGGTGCTCCTGAGGTCTGGGCTGGTGGTCACGGGCGGGGGACCGTCCCTAGCGTATGCCGTCCCGCCGGGTCAGCCGGTCAGGCTGGGTCGCGCGGCGCACTCGTGTCACGCCGGTATGCCGGCGCACCACCGTGACACGCCGGCAGAACGGCCCGCGCGCGCCCGGCGGCCGCACTCGTGTCACGCCGGTATGCCGGCGCACCACCGTGACACGCCGGCAGAAGGCCGGGGCGGCAGAGCGGCCCGGGGCGCAGAGAGCCCGGGACCGCAGACAGCCCCGGAGCCCCGCCGTCGCTCAGGCGCCCGGCCGGAAGCGCGGGAAGGCGCCGGCGCCGGCGTAGACCGCCGCGTCGTCCAGCTCCTCCTCGATGCGCAGCAGCTGGTTGTACTTCGCCACCCGCTCGGAGCGGGCGGGGGCGCCGGTCTTGATCTGGCCGCAGTTGGTGGCCACCGCCAGGTCGGCGATGGTCGTGTCCTCGGTCTCGCCGGAGCGGTGGCTCATCATGCAGCGGAAGCCGCTGGCGTGCGCCAGGGCGACCGCGTCGAGGGTCTCGGTCAGGGTGCCGATCTGGTTGACCTTGACGAGGAGGGCGTTGCCGGCCTTCTCCGCGATGCCGCGCTGCAGCCGCTGCGGGTTGGTGACGAACAGGTCGTCGCCGACCAGCTGGACCTTGTCGCCGAGGGCCGCGGTGATCTGCTTCCAGCCCTCCCAGTCCTCCTCGTCCAGCGGGTCCTCGATGGACACCAGCGGGTAGGCGTCGACGAGCTCGGCGTAGTAGGAGGCCATCTCCTCCGCGGTCCTGGCCGCCCCCTCGAAGGTGTAGGTGCCGTCCTCGTAGAACTCGCTCGCCGCCACGTCGAGGGCCAGCGCGATGTCGGAGCCCACGGTGTAGCCGGCCCTCTCGACCGCCTCGACGATGAGGTCGAGCGCGGCGCGGTTGGACTCCAGGTCGGGCGCGAAGCCGCCCTCGTCGCCCAGCCCTGTGGCCAGCCCGCGCTCCTTGAGCACCGACTTCAGCGCGTGGTAGACCTCGGTGCCCCAGCGCAGCGCCTCCCGGAAGGAGCCGGCGCCGATCGGGGCGATCATGAACTCCTGGATGTCGACGTTGGAGTCGGCGTGCGAGCCGCCGTTGAGGATGTTCATCATCGGCACCGGCAGCACGTGGGCGTTGGGGCCGCCGACGTAGCGGAAGAGCGGCAGGCCGGCCGAGTCGGCGGCGGCCTTGGCCACGGCGAGGGACACCCCGAGGATCGCGTTGGCGCCGATCTCGCCCTTGTTGTCGGTGCCGTCGGCGGCGATCATCTCGGCGTCGACGAGGCGCTGCTCGGAGGCGTCGAAGCCCAGCAGCTGCGGCTCGAGGTCGTCCATGACGGCCGTGACCGCCCCCTCCACGCCCTTGCCCAGGTAGCGGCTGTCGTCACCGTCGCGACGCTCGACCGCCTCGAAGGCCCCCGTCGAGGCGCCCGAGGGGACGGCGGCACGGGCGACGGTGCCGTCGTCGAGGCCGACCTCGACCTCGACGGTCGGGTTGCCTCGGGAGTCGAGGATCTCGCGGGCGATGATGGCGTCGATGGCGGCCATGGGCGCTCCTTCAGGGTCTGCGCTGGGTCTGGTCGGGCGGTCTGCCCAGCAGCCTAGTAGCCCGCCGCCGCGGTCACGCGCCCGCGCCCCGCAGCTGCTCCTCGAGCTCGCGCAGGGTGTGCCGGAGCGCCGCGGCCGCGTCGACGTCGGCGTCGTGCAGGTCCAGGACGGCCTCGAGCAGGAGCGCGCCGGCGTCCCGCTGCTCGAGCCGCGCCTCGACCCAGTCGCGCAGCCACTCCTCCTTCCCGGCCCTGCGCAGCCGGGAGGCGACCTTAGCCGCGCGGGCGAGCGGCGGCATACCCGCGGCGACGCCGTCCAGCACGTGCTGGCGGCCCGGCGTCCCGCTCTTCTCCTGGGCCTTGATCTGCTCCCAGTTCGCCTCGACGGCCCGCGGGGTGTCGGCCTCGACGTCGGCGAAGACGTGCGGGTGGCGGCGCACCAGCTTCTCGACGAGGCCGGACGCGACGTCGTCGACGTCGAAGGGGTCCTCCTCGTGCTCGGCCGCCACGCGCGCGTGGAAGAGCACCTGGAGCAGGACGTCGCCCAGCTCCTCGACGGCGTGGTCGCGGTCGGCGTCCGGCCGGTCGAGCACCTCGAGCGCCTCGACCGCCTCGTGCGCCTCCTCCACGAGGTATGGGGTGAGGCTCGCGTGCGTCTGCTCGGCGTCCCAGGGGCAGCCGCCCGGGGAGCGGAGCCGGTCCATCACGGCGACGGCGTCCAGCAGGCGCGCGCCGGGCACGTCCCAGGACCCGACGAGGAGCTCCAGCATCGGCGCGTCCTCCTCGGGCAGCGCGACGGCGAGCGCCTCGGCCAAGCCCGGGTTGCCGTCGGGCGAGCCGACCCAGACGACCGACCCCCCGGCGGCCCGGTCCAGCAGGTGCTCGGCGAGGCTCTGCGGCGAGCGGGTCGCCCCCGCCGGCACGGCGGAGACCTCGACGCCCGCGGCGGAGATGGCGACGGCCTGCGGACCCCCGGGGTCGGCGGCGAGCACGACGTCAGCGCCGTGCAGCGCCTCCCATGCGCCCGCCGAGAGCAGCCCCGGCGCGACCCGCGGGCTGCTCAGCAGCAGGCTCAGCGCTCGCCGGCGCTCTGGATCCACGCGGGGGTCTTCGGCACGAGTCCGCCGTTGGCGACGTCCCAGGTGCCGTAGCGGGGGTTGACGTCGACGTCGACGGCCGCGAGGTCCTCCTCGGTGACCGCCTGCGCACGCGCGAGGACGTCGGCCATCGCCGGGTCCTGGAGGGTCGCGACGTCACCGAGCTTGGACTGGTAGAGGCGCGAGCGCTCGGCGTCCATGGTGGCGGGGTTCGGGTCGGAGACGCCCGCCTCGGCCAGCGAGGCGCGGACCTGGGCGTCGCTGACGACCGCCGGCGACCCCTCGAAGACCTGGTCGAGCAGCGGCAGGAGCGCCAGGCTGG
This sequence comes from Acidobacteriota bacterium, assembly GCA_003577095.1. GTDB lineage: Bacteria > Actinomycetota > Actinomycetes > Actinomycetales > Dermatophilaceae > Ornithinicoccus. The sequence goes on along the minus strand of QEUR01000184.1, from coordinate 41 downwards.
CGATGACCTGCTGGGCGCCGAGCTGCTGCCCGGACTGCTGG
>QEUR01000183.1 GCA_003577095.1 Acidobacteriota bacterium | reverse complement strand
GCACTGCAGCACCAGGCGCAGCAGGAAGATGTCCTGGCCGTACCACCCGGAGCGGAAGGCGCTGTAGAAGAAGACCAGCCCGGCGCCCAGCAGGCCCGAGAGCGCGAAGACCGCCCACCCCCAGCGCCGGTAGCGGCTCAGCGCGAAGGCCGCCTCGCTCCCGGCTCCCTGGATGGCCGCGGCGACCACCAGCGTCGGGCCGACCGGGGAGCCCAGGAAGACCACCTCGACGACCGAGGCGATCACCTCGGCGAGGATGCCGGCGCCGGGGCGGCGGATGATGGCCAGCGCCACCGGGGCGACGAGGAGCCAGCCGCCCAGCAGGACGTGCTGGGCGAGGTCGCCGGCCGGGCCCATGAGCACGGCCAGCCCGTTCCAGGCCTGCACCAGCGCCCAGTAGAGGAAGCCGAAGACGACGCCCAGCACCACCATCAGCACCAGGTCGCGCATCGCCCAGGGCTGGCGGCCGCGCACCGGCGCGGGGGAGGTGGCGGTGCTCATCGGGTCTCCTCGGTGACGCTGGGGGAGCCGAGAGACAGGGTCAGGTGGGTGACCACGCGCGGCACCGTCGCGCCGACCCGTGCCCAGGCGTCGACCGCCGTGGCGACGACCTGGGACAGGTCGCCGGCCAGCCGGGTCGCGTAGTGCCGTGGCGCGGTGGCGACCCCGGAACGCCGGGCCGCGGCGATCGCCTCCTCGATGGGGGCCATGTGGTCACCCCCGCCGCCGTCGCCGTCGAGCAGCGGGTAGAGCGACCACTGGGCGATCGCGGGCAGGCCGCTGGGGGGCAGGTCGACCGGGTCCGCGTGCGGCAGGCCCGTCGTGGCCAGGTCGCAGGACACCTCGCCGGGGCACCCGCGGGACAGGAGCACGTGGGCGACGACGTGCCCGCCGGAGCAGCGGCGGGAGGCGGCCGTGACCAGCGTGGTCAGGTAGGCGGCCAGGCGCTGCTCGGCCGGTGCCTCGGTGGCGCCCACGTAGGTGCTGACCTCGTCGGTCTCCACGACGAGGCCGTCGGTCAGGCCGGCGGCCTCGACGTCCTCCAGCGCCCCGAGGATGACGTCGACGAAGTCGTCGGTGTGCGGGTGCAGGCTCAGGCGCATGCCGACGCCGAGCCCGGCCGGTCCCGGTGGCGCGTGCCTGGCCGGCTGATCGGTGCGTGGTGTGGTGGTGCTCATCGCGGTCCTCCTGGGTGAAGGACCCGCGGGTGTGTCGAGACACGCCGTCGACGGACGACGGCGGGTGCCCTGCTCCCTACGCCGGTACGAACCGGATCAGGTGGACGGGTCTGCGGGCCTTCCGCACTCTCAGCGCCGTCTCGGCGCTCCCCGGGGGTCGGTACCGAACCTAGCAGGCACCCCCGGGGACGGTCCGCGCGACCTCCCGACGGCCGGAGGGCACATCACCACCGCCCCGCTCGTGTATGACGAGCAGCAGGAGATCCGCCAGCTGTTGATCGACCTCGGGGAGGGCGGCGAACTTCTTGGGGCTCTTGTACCGACCCATGCCCTTGATCGGGTTGCGCCAACGCGCCTTCATCGCGTCGGCTGCCTCCTGGTGGGCGGTGTCCCCGCTGCGCACGATCTCCTTGAGGTGCTTGTCCTGGGCGTTGATGACGTCGTCGGCGCTCGCGCCGGTGTGCGCGAGGTCGCAGGGGCCGCCGAGGTCGCGGCAGGTCATGGTCTTCATCGAGGTGGCCTTCCGGGTCGAGGTGTTCATGTCTGTATGACGAGTGTCGGGTCGCGGATGTGACCGGCGGTCTCAGCTGCTGTCGGGTCGGGGGTCGGCGCCGGAGCGGCGCACGACGCCCTCGAGGACGTCGGGGTCGGCGCGGAAGGTGATGCTGACGACCTGGCCGGCCTCGACGCGGAAGTCGACGGCGACGCGCGCCATACCGAGGTGGAACCACGCGGCACCGGGGTGCCCGTCGACCAGGACGGGCAGCGCGGCGCTGGCGGACCCGTCGAAGAACTCGGCGACCGCAGCACGGCCCTCGATGAGCGGTGGCGTGCCGGCCGCGAGGGCCTCGGCGTCGGCGGTCACGACCACCTCGGGCGCGAGCAGGTGCAGGAGTCGCGCGAAGTCGCCGCCGCGCGTCGCGGTGAGGAAGGCGTCGACGACCTCTCAGTCGGCCGGCTGTCCGTCCGGGGCGAGCCGCATCACCTTGGCGCGGGCGCGCGAGGCGCTCTTGCGGGCGGCGACGGGGGAGACGTCGAGCACCTCGGCCACGGTCGCGAACTCGACGCCGAAGGTGTCGTGCAGGACGACGGACACGCGCTCGGTGGGGGACAGATGCTCGAGGACGACCTGGAGCGTGACGCCGACGGTGTCCGCGAGCGCGACGTGCTCGGCGGGGTCGACGGGCGCCTGTCCTCGCGGGCCGCTCGCGGCTCGTGGTCGGGGGCTGCGATGGCCAGGTCGACGGGCTCGGGCACGCGGGCGCGCAGCCGGTCCAGGCAGAGGCGGGTCGTCACGGTGGTCAGCCCAGGCGGGCGGGCTCTGGATCTGGGCGTCGGTCCGGTCGAGGCGGAGCCCGCTTCCTGCACCACGTCCTCGGCCTCGTGCCGGTCGCCCAGCAGCCCGGCCGCGATCCGCACCAGGCGTGGCCGCTCGGCCTCGAACTCGATCAGTCGGTCCATCGGTCACACGCACTCGCTCGACGACAGGTCACACGACGTGTGACGAGCGCGGAACGGCAGATGTGACAAGTGGCGCGCCGACGCGGCCAGCCTCGTGACCGTGTGGACGACCGAGCGGGCCGGGTGCCTCGTCGCGGGGTTCAAAGTGGCGGGGCGACGGTGCCGGGACGGTCCAGCGCCTTCGCGAAGTCACGGAAGAGCGGGTGCCCGGGCAGCGACCTCAGGCTCTTGCGCACGAGCGCGCGCGCCTCGGGGAGGTCGCCCCTCTGGCGTGCTACCTGGGCCTGGAAGAAGGCCAGTTCCGGCCCGCTGAAGGCTGCGTGGGTGGACGCCCGGACGAGTAGGTCCTCGTGCTCCGGACCCGTCAGGCGCTCCACGAGGAGGGTGTTCCACCCGGCCAGGTCTGCGGCCAGGTCCCTGCGGGAACGGCCCTGACGGCCCCCCGCCCGGGTGGCGGTGCGGTCCAGAGCCTCGAGATACCTGTGGGCCGCTCTCTCCCACAGGTCCGGCACCGTGAGCAGGCCGGCCAGGACGCCTGCCAGCGTGGTCTCCCGCTTGGCGACCCAACCGCTGCCGACGCGGGTCCATCCGTGGGGCTGCTCCCACCGCACCAGGTCCGTGACAGCGAGCTGCACCATGTCGCGGGCGCCCCTGGTGTCGCGCAGCCGTGCCCACATCAGACCCACCATGTCGGAGACGACGAACCTGGCCGCCTCCATCGGGTCCTCCGAGCGGAAGTAGTCCATGTCTTTGGTCTCGCACGCCAGGTCCACCAGGGTGCTCACCGCGCGGGCGGCGGTCGCGACGTCGTCACCCAGCAGCGCCTGCTGGCTCGCCGTGGCCAGCGAGCGGAAGGTCATCCGCCAGCGGGTCCGTTCCTTCGGCGAGACCCGCCGGTCGCGTCCGAGGTAGGCGCCGGAGCGTGCCAGGGCCGCGAACTCGGTGACGGCCGCCAGCGTCGCGCCGGCGTCGGGCGGCTCCTGCCGCGCCTTCTCGCGGGCCGGACTGTGTTGCGGCTCAAGGAGGCCCTCGATCCGCTCGCGGACCGGTGCGGCACCCCGCCAGTACAGCGTCCACAGCACCTTGACCAGGTCGCCCCGGTCCATTCCGGCCAGCTTGGCGTGGAACTCGTCGCGGGACAGCCGGCGCGCAGTCATCCGGGCGACGATACCCGGGAAGGTCTGGCCGGTCGTCGCGCCGGTCGACCTTGCGCTCGGGCACCGGCTGAGACATCCTCGCGGATGCGGGCGAGCACATCACCGAGCGCGCGCATCGCCAGTCCGCGCTGTCGCGGATCTTCGCTCGTCGCGGCGTCCAGCGCGGTAAGCACGCCGTCGCCGTCCATCAAGAACCGGACGAGGTCGAGAGTCACACCGTCATGGTTGCCGTGATCTTCGGTGTCGACGGCGCGGAGCACGAACATGCCGGGGGAATCAGGGCGGAGGCCGTCCTATTGAAGGAGGTGATCCAGATCCTGGGCATCGACGTACCAGTCGGCCGCAGCACACCCTCGACCACGAGCCCAGCGAGCGAACGACCCGGATGGTGCGCGCCTCTCCAGAGAGTCGGGCGGCGGCGGACGAGTGCCACGTGAAGCGGTTGACGTGCGCCCGGTTGCGGCTGGCCGACACGAGTCGACCCGCATCGATCATGCGCAGTCGCGTCTGGAGTCGTGAGATCTGAGCCTGGCCGAGCCAGTCTGCGCGGCTTCCCGGGAGCAGCGCGATAGCGGCCCAGGCCGTGCGGCCGGACCAGCCACGGGTGTGGCTGCCCTGGTGCAGGTGCTTGCCGGCCCAGGGTCGCAACCGGCACGACCGTGCCGTCGCGCGAGGAGGGTTTGGAAGAGCGCGAAGACACTCGGGAGACCGGCACGACCGTGCCTGTCTGCGTAGGCAGATCTGACCTCCTGCAGCACCGTGGGAGTGACCCGCACGATCACGCCGGTCGGGAGGAGGGGCGGCACGCCGTGACCGTGCCGACCACCGAGTCCACCGACCCCCGACAGGTCGGTGTCGCCTACGTGCCCAAGGGCGGCTCGGGCACCCGCTCGCGGCCGTCGACCGGGTGGAGGCCGGCGAGTTCGGCTGGGACGTCCGGCGCCGACAGGACCTCGTGTGGACGCTGCGGAGACGTCGCCTCGACCTCCGCGGCTGGACGAGGCGGACCGTCACGGTCGGGGCAGCGTCGTCATCAACCACACTGGGTGGATCAGGGCCAGGTCTCGACGACCGCGGCGTGCCCCGGGGCGCGTGCGAACTTCTGGTCAGCGGTGAGCAGGGACATGCCGAGGGACTCGGCAAGTGCGACGTAGAAGGCGTCGTAGGCGGTGAAGTTGTCGCGCAGGCGCAGCACGCGGAGCTGATATGCCTGCATCGGGTAGCGCACGAGCGGGAGGTCCGCGAAGTCCTGGATCATCTGCTCCGCACGTTCGTCGCTGATCCGGACCTCGACCTTGGTGGTCAGGAGGAGGCCTCGGACCGCCGACGCAACCTCGGCATCGATGAGGGCCGGCGCGTGAAGATGTCGCTGCTTGCTCAACCGCTCCCGCAGGGGCACGTCGCCCTGTCGGTTCAGCAGGAGACGCACGACGATCGAGGCGTCGACGACGGTCACGTCAGCGCTGGTCGTCCTCGATGGACGCCCGAATGTCCTCATCGGTGGCCTCGACGCTGCTGCGGGAGGCGATCCGCTCCAGGACCTCGGTCATCGCCGGCCGGGACACGTCATCGTGGATCAGTTCCCGCAGGTAGGCCGACAGGGATACACCGCGGGCCGCCGCGCGAGCGCGCAGCCGACGCATCTCGTCCGAGGGGACGTCGCGCACCTGGAGGATCTCGCCGTTCATGGCCGCAGGCTACGTGATATTCATGAGGATTGCATGCATCGGGTCGCGTCGCACGCACCCGTCGGCCACCAGCCGTCGTGCCGCCTTGAGCCGCGGGTTGTCGGCCTCGACCCTGGAGGTGTCCCAGGGCAGCTCGCGGGGGAACCACTCCTGGGCGAGCACGTCATACCCGACCTTGCCGGTGGCGGCGAGGTAGCCGATGCCCGCCTCCACGTCGGCAGTCGACAGCCCGGTCGCCCGCGCCAGCGCCACCCGGTCGACGAGCGGCTCCCAGTGACGAGGCTCGTCGAAGTTCCTCAGTGATGCTCACTGATTTTCCCCACCTTGGGCGGGGTTCAGTGTAGCGGTCGGCGGGTGCCGGTGGTGGCGGCGCGTAGGGCGTCGTTGTGGGCGTGGTGTGCTCGTAGCCGGTAGGAGTCGCCGTCAGGGTTGAGCACGACCGAGCGGTACAGGAGACGGTCGAGCATCGCGGCGGCGACGGTGGTGTCGCCCAGGACCTCGCCCCAGGAGGCGACGCCACGGTTGGTCGTGAGCACGATGCTGGTTTTGAGGTAGCGCTGGGAGACGACCTGGAAGAGGGCCGAGGCGGCCTCGCCGGGCAGCGGGAGGTAGCCCAGTTCGTCGATGACCAGGAGGGTTGGGCCGGCGAAGAAGCGCATGGTGGTGGCCCAGCGGCCCTCGATCGCGGCGCGGTGGCAGCGGGCGGCGAGGTCGGCGGCGGTGGTGAAGTAGGTGCGGTACCCGGCCTCGGCGGCTGCCCGGCCGAGGCCGACCGCGAGGTGTGTCTTGCCTACGCCGGGCGGGCCGATGAGCAGGACGTTGGTCGCGGACTCCAGGTACCGGCAGGTCGCGAGCTCGTCGATCAGCTGGCGGTCCACGTTCGGGGCGGCGTCGAAGTCGAACCCGGCGAGGGTGGCCGGGGTGGGTAGCGAGGCGAAGCGCAGGCGGCCGGCGGGCTTGCGGGCCTCGGTCGCGTCGACCTCGTGGGCGAGCAGGTGCTCCAG
>QEUR01000182.1 GCA_003577095.1 Acidobacteriota bacterium | reverse complement strand
TGTCGATGTTGGCGAAGAACTGCCCGGCGAGCCGCTTGGCGACGCCGCTGAGCATCCGCTGGCCGACCCCGCCGACGGGGCCGCCGACGGTCGCGTCGGCGGTCCAGGTCAGGTCCGTGCCGCCGTCGGCCGCCTGCGCCATCTCGACCTTCACGTCGGCGTTGATCGTGCCCGGGCCACCGGCACCGGCCAGGGAGAGCACGAAGGACTCCTGGGGCACCTCCTGGGAGAAGACCGCGGTGCCGTCGTAGGTGCCGCGGATCGCGGCCACCCCGGCGCTCACCGTCATCTCGAAGCTGCCCGGCGCCACCTCCCGCATCGACTGCGCTCCGGGCAGGGTGGCGACGAGGACGCTCTCGTCGTGGAAGGCCTCCCACGCGGTCGCGGGGTCGGCGGACAGGTGGTTGCTGCCCGAGATCTGCATCAGGACTCCTGGGTCTGGGGGGTCGGGGTGGTCTGGTCGCTGGCGGTCCCGTGGCTGGCCCGCAGCGCCCACAGGTCGCTCGGCGAGACCGGCATCCGGGTCACGGCGAAGCCCTCCGCGTCGGACAGCGCCGAGGCGATGGTGGCCGCCACCGGGATGGTGCCCGCCTCGCCGGCGCCCTTGATGCCCAGCGGGTTGAGCGGGCTGGGCGTCTCGAGGTGGTCGGTCTCGATGTGCGGGACCTCGGTGGCGAAGGGCATGAGGAAGTCCATGAACGAGGCGTTCAGCAGCTGGCCGTCGGCGTCGTACTCCATCCGCTCGTAGAGCGAGCCGCCGATGCCCTGGGCGACGCCGCCGTAGACCTGCCCCTCGACGATCATCGGGTTGAGCATCGGGCCGCAGTCGTGCACCACGGCATACCGGAGCACCGTGATCTCGGCCGTCTCCGGGTCGGTCTCGACGATGGCGGCGTGCATCCCGTTGGCGAAGGTGGTCCGCACCGGCGAGAAGAACTGGCTCTCCTCGAGCCCGGGCCGGTCCTCCTCGGGGATCGGCGGCTTGGACTCGTCGGCCTTGCCGCCGAACTGGGTGGCGGCCTTGGCCGACTCGTCGAAGGCGTAGCGCAGCGGGTTGGCCAGCACCGCGACCGTCCTCAGCGGGATGGTCGCCTCCGGGGCGCCCTTGACGCTGATGATCCCGTCCGCGATCTCCAGGTCGTCGGGGTTGGCCTCGAGGGCGTCGGCGGCGATCCGCAGCGCGCGTTCCTTGAGCTTGCGCGCGGTGAGGAGCATCGCGTTGCCGCTCATGACGGCGCCGCGCGAGCCCCAGGTGCCGACCGAGTAGGCCATCTGCCGGGTGTCGCCGGTGGTGACGTGGACGTCCTCCAGCGGGACGCCGAGCTCGTCGGCGACGACCTGGGCGAAGACGGTCTGGTGGCCCTGGCCCTGCGTGGTCAGGCCCGTCGCGACGTTGACCCGGCCGCTGGTCTCGACCTCGATGTGGGCGCCCTCGTAGGGCCCGGCGCCGGTGCCCTCGACGTAGCAGCCCAGTCCGATCCCGACCCGGCGGCCCTCGGCGCGCGCCTGCTCGCGGTAGGCCTCGAACTCGTCCCACCCGATGAGCGCCTTGAGCTTGTCCAGGCTGGCCGGGAAGTCTCCGGAGTCGTAGATCCCCAGCCGGCCGTCCTGCAGCAGCATCCCGATGTCCCAGGGGAACTCGTCGGGCTGGATGAAGTTGGCCGCGCGCACCGCGGTGCGGTCCAGCCCGAGCTCGTCGGCGATCGCGTCCATCGTGCGCTCCATGAGGAACGCCGCCTGCGGCCGGCCGGCGCCGCGGTAGGGCGTGACGATGACCGTGGTGGTGTAGAGCGAGGTGAAGCTGACCCGGAAGTCCTTCAGCCGGTACGGGCCGGGGACGTGGGTGACGGTGTTGAGCGGCACGATCACGCCGTAGGGCAGGTAGGCGCCGTGGTCGTGCCAGACGTCGGCCTCCATCCCCAGGATCACGCCGTCGTCGTCGAAGCCGACCCGCACGTGCTGCAGCATCTGCCGCTCGTGGGCCGAGGAGATGAAGTGCTCGCGCCGGTCCTCCACCCACTTCACCTCGGCCTCCAGGCGCAGCGCGGCGGCGGCCACGCAGATCTCCTCGGGCCAGGGGTGGTTGATCTTGACGCCGAAGCCGCCGCCGACGTCGGGCACGATGACCTCGACCTGGGACGGCGAGAGGCCCAGCTTGGCCGCGACCGCGGCCCGCAGGCCGGTGGCGGTCTGGGTGGAGGAGTGCATCCGCAGCATCTGCAGCTCGGGGTCCCACCGGGCGGCCACGCCCTTGCCCTCCAGCGGCATGCCCGCGCTGCGCTCGATGTCCAGGTCCAGCTCGAGCACGTGCGGGGCCGCCTCGATCCGCGCGGCCGGCTCGCCGAGCGTCTGCTCGAAGTAGGCGCCGACGTTGCCCGGCGCGCCCTCGTGGACCAGGTGCTCGGCCCTCCTGGCGGTCTCCACGCCCACGACGGCGGGCAGCACCTCGTAGTCGACGCGCACCCGCTGGGCGGCGTCCTCGGCCAGGTAGCGGTCGGTGGCGACCACCATCGCGACCGCCTCGCCGACGTGGTGGACGGCCTCCTTGGCCAGGGCGTATGCCGTGAAGGGCGCCTGGATGCTGGGGTGCGGGATGAGCATGGGCAACGGCTGCCCGGCCGCCTCGTGGGTGTCGGCGAGGTCCTCCCAGGTCCAGACCGCGACCACGCCGGGCACGTCGAGGGCGCCGGAGACGTCGATGTCCGTGATCCGGGCGTGCGCGTGCGGGCTGCGGACGAAGGCCGCGGCGAGCGCGTTGCGCGCGAGGTCGTCCAGGTAGTGACCCTGGCCCGAGACCAGGCGCGGGTCCTCCCTGCGCTGGACGCGGTCGCCGACGGAGCGGGTGCTCACCGCTGCTCACCCTCCCGGCGCAGCTCGGCCGCGCGGCAGACCGACCGCACGATGTTCTGGTAGCCGGTGCACCGGCACAGGTTGCCGGCGATCGCCTCGCGCGCCTCCTCCTCGGTGGGGTCCGGGTTCTCCTCCAGGTATGCCGTGATGGTGGTCAGGAAGCCCGGGGTGCAGAAGCCGCACTGCAGGCCGTGGCACTCGACGAACGCCTGCTGGACGGGACCGAGGGTGCCGTCCTTCTCCGCCAGGCCCTCGACGGTGGTGATCTCGTGGCCCTGGGCGGTGGCGGCGAACATCAGGCAGGACCGCGCCGGCCGGCCGTCGAGCAGGACGGTGCAGGCGCCGCACACCCCGTGCTCGCAGCCCACGTGGGTGCCGGTGAGGCCGAGGTCGTGGCGCAGCGCGTCGGAGAGCAGGCGGCGCCCGGGAACGGTGAGGTCGTGCTCGGTGCCGTTGACCCGCAGCGAGATCTCGAGCAGCTCCTCGGTCTCCTCGGGGGCCTCGCTCGGGTCGAAGGGCGGCGTGCTCTGCCGGATGCGGACGCGCTGGGTGCTCATCGGTTCCTCTCCTTCCTCCCGACCGGCGACACGGTCGGTCCGCCGAGCAGGTCGGCGAGCAGTCGTCGGGTCTGCACCACCGCGAGGTGGCGACGGTAGTCGGTGGTGGCGTGGATGTCGTCGCCCGGGTCGACGAAGCCGGCCACGGCCGTGCCCACCGCCTCCAGCAGGGCGTCGTCCGCGGTGCCGCCGGCGAGGTCGTGGCCCTCGAGGACGGGCAGGAGGTCGAGCACGGACGGCACCTCGGTGACCGAGACGTAGGAGGCGCGGGCGAGGGTCGCGCGGCCGTCCTCGACGCGCAGGGCGAGGGCGGTGCCCGCGACCGCGTAGTCGCCGTGGCGGCGCGCGGTCTCGGTGAAGGCGGTGCGGGTGCCGGCGGGGAAGCGCCCGAAGGTGGCGCCCACGGCGAGCTCCTCGGGGGCCACAGCGGACTCCATCGGGGCCACGAAGAACTCGTGCCAGGGCACCTCGCGCCCGCCGTCGCCCGAGCGCAGCTGCACCGCACCGTCGGTGATCGCCAGGATCGCCGGCATCTCGCCGGAGGGGTCGGCGTGGGCGAGCGAGCCGACGACCGTGCCGCGGTTGCGGATGACCGGGTGGGCCACGTGCTCCAGCGCCTGGCGCAGCAGCGGCTGGGCCTCGTGCGCGGCGTCGTCGGCGAGCAGGTCCGCGTGGCGCACGAGCGCGCCGACCCGCACCAGCTCGTCGGTGACCTCGACCCGGTCCAGGTCGGGCAGCCGGTTGATGTCGACCAGGTGCGCGGGCGCGGCCAGCCGCATGTTGAGCACCGGCACCAGGCTCTGGCCGCCGGCGAGGACCTTGCCCTCGTGGCCGTGCTCGGCGAGCAGGTCCAGGGCCTCCTGCAGCTCGCGCGGCGCGTGGTAGACGAACGGTGCCGGCTTCATCTCGCTCCTTGCTGGTGGTGCTGGCGTGGGTCTGACGGGCTGGCGGCCGGTGCGGTGCTGCGGCTGGGCGACCCCGGCCGCCGGGCGGGGAGGTCAGGGGTCTCCCCGCCCGGCGGCCGCTCAGGCGTCGACCCTCGGCTGCTCGTCGCCCTGCTCGAGGTCGGGGCGGTCCTCGACGATCAGGTGGCCGTCCTCGGTACGGCCCAGGACGCGACGGCCGCGCAGGCCGTAGTCCTCGGCGAAGCCCAGGTTGTCCAGGCTCTGCACGCCGGGGGGCGAGGCGATCGTCGCGGTCCCGAAGTTGGCCTCGCGCATCGACTCCGGCATCAGCCAGGCCACCAGGTGGTAGGCGGCGATCACCACGATCGTGCCGAGCGCGATGCCGGCCAGGCTGAAGGTGCTGGAGATGTTGAGCGAGGTGTCGCCGATGGCGATGATGATGCCGGCCGCGACCGGCACCAGGTTGATCGGCCGGGAGAAGTCGACCTTGTTCTCCACCCAGATCTTTGCCCCGAGCAGGCCGATCATGCCGTAGAGGACCACCGTGATCCCGCCGAGCACTCCGCCGGGGACCGCCGAGACCAGGGCGCCGAACTTGGGTGAGAGGCCGAAGACGATCGCCACGATCGCCGCCGCGTAGTAGGCCGCGGTCGAGTAGACCCGGGTGGAGGCCATGACGCCGATGTTCTCGGCGTAGGTGGTGGTCGGCGAGCCGCCGACGCTGCTGGCGATGATCGTGCCCACGCCGTCCGCCGCGATCGCGCGACCCATCATCGGGTCCAGGTCGGCGCCGGTCATCTCCTCGACGGCCTTGACGTGGCCGGCGTTCTCGGCGACCAGCGCGATGACCGCGGGGAGCATGAGCAGCACGAAGGTCAGCTTGATGTCCGGCAGGTGCCAGCCGACGACGTCGTTGGCCAGGTCGGTGGCGGGCGGGAAGCCGAACCACGGGGCGGAGACGACGCCGTCCCAGTTGACGCGGTCGTGCGTGTCGACCTCGCCGGTGCCGGCGTTGTAGGCGGTGATGGGACCGGTGAGCAGGTCGGCGAGCCAGGAGGCCACATACCCGAAGACGAGGCCGAGCAGGACCGAGACCCGGCCCCAGAAGCCCGGGAGGATCGTGGCGAGCAGGATCGTCACGGTCATCGTGGCCAGCGCGATCCACTGGTCCTGCGGCCAGTAGATGTTGGCGACCACCGGCGCCAGGTTGAAGCCGATGAGCATGACGACCGCGCCGGTGACCACCGGCGGCAGCACCTTGGTCAGCGCGGCGGCGCCGATGAAGTGGATGAAGACACCCACCAGGGCCAGCACGACGCCGGCGACGAGGATCGCGCCGGTCACCTGCTGGGGCGTGCCGCCCTGGGCGTAGACCGCGGCGGCGCCGCCGACGAAGGCGGCCGAGGTGCCGAGGTAGCTGGGCACCTTGCCGTTGACGATGAGCAGGAAGACGATCGTCGCGATGCCGCTCATCATGATCGCCAGCTGGGGGTTGAGCCCCATGATGAGCGGGAAGACGAACGTCGCGCCGAACATCGCGACGACGTGCTGCGCACCGAGTCCGGCGGTGCGGCCCCAGCTCAACCGTTCGTCGGGCGCGACGACGTCACCGGGGCCGAGGGTCTTGCCGTCTCCGTGAAGCTTCCATCCAAGGGCCATGTGTCCACTCCTGTGTGGGGGTCCGGACGCGTCTGCTCAGCCACGGTGGCTGACACGTCCTTGCCAGGCGAGACTACGGGGTGCTGGTCGGGACCGACGTGGCACATGCTGACGAACCAGCCCCCGGCGTGTCGGCAAGACCTGCCGTGGCCCGGGTCACGGCTCGCGCAGCTGGCGCACCTGGAGCGCCAGCATGATCGCGAAGCGCAGCCGCGGGTCGGTGGTGAAGGGCCCGAGCAGCCGCTCCAGCTTGCCGATCCGGTAGCGCAGCGAGTTGTAGTGGAAGTGCAGAGCCCGGGCGGTGGTGGCCACGTTGAGGTTGTTGTCCAGCAGCACGGTGAGGGTATGCAGCAGGTCCTCGCCGTCGGGGTCGCCGCCGGTGGCGAGGGGACCGAGGGTCTCGGCGACGAAGCTGTCCACCTCGTCGCGGTCCTCGATCTGGGACAGCAGCCGGAAGACGCCGAGCGCGTCGAAGTGGGTGGTCGCGCGCGGGCCGTGCAGGCGCCGCCCGACCTGGACCGCCTTGCGGGCCTCGGCGTAGGCCCGCGGCAGCTCGGCCACGTCGGT
>QEUR01000181.1 GCA_003577095.1 Acidobacteriota bacterium | reverse complement strand
GCGGCCTCGGTGGCGCTGCTGCGCAGCTAGCGCGAGACCCCGTGGAGCGGGTCGAGCCAGGTCCGGGTGCCGCCGGCTGGACCGGCGCTGGGCGCCGGTGCATGCCGACCGAGCACGAACCAGATGCCCTGCACCGGCTCGGCGCACGAGACGGCATACCGGGCGACGGCGCGCAGCTCCTCGACGGTGAGCGGCAGCTCGGCGGAGGACGGCACGCCCCCGAGTGTGGCACGCGGCCGCGGAGCCGCGCAGCACGACGACCGCGCCACGACCGCCCAAAGCGTCAGGGCACGACGACGGTCTTGCCCTTGCCGTGTCCCCGCGCGACGGCGGCCAGCGCCTCGCCCGCCCGCTCGAGCGGGTAGACGGCGGACACCTGCGGCGTGATCGCGCCGTCGCCGACCATGGCGACGAGCCTGGCCAGCGCCTCCGGGTCCTCGACCCGCCCGGATCCGCCGAGCGCGGTCGCGGTCTCCTCGTCGGCGGCCGAGACGATGCGGTCCGGGGACGTCACCAGCGGCGCGAGGTCCCGCAGCGGCTGCCCGCCGACCAGGTCGACCAGCAGGTCGACCCCGCCCGGCGCCAGTCCACGCACCGCGTCCGCGGCGCCGTCCCCGGAGGTGACCCAGGCGGCCCCCGTCGACTCGACGAGCTCCCGCTTGCCCTCCGACGCGACGCCGATCACCCGCGCCCCGCCTGCCCGGGCGATCTCGCAGGCCAGGTGCCCGACCCCGCCGCCGGCGCCGAGCACGAGCACCGTCTGCCCGTCCTCGAGCCCGGTCTGGTGGACGAGGTCGTAGGCCGCGGTGCCCGCCACCGGGATCGTCGCCGCCGCCTCGAAGGACACGCCGTCCGGCTTGCGGGCCGCCTCGCGGGCGCGCACCAGCGCGTGGTCGGCGAACCCGCCCCCGCCCGGGGCGACCGGCCCGAGGACCGCGTCCCCCACCGCATACCCCTCGACGTCGGGACCCACGGCGGCGACGACGCCGGAGACCTCGAACCCGAGCGTGCGCGGGAGGGTGTGGCGGCGCCCGAAGAGGCCCTCGCGCAGCTTCAGGTCCGACGGGTTGACGCCGGCCGCCCGGACCTCGACGAGGAGCTGACCGGGCCCCGGCTCCGGCACCGGCCGCTCCTGCAGCTCCTCGGTCTCGGGGCCGCCGTACCTGGTGAACATGTACATCCTGGACATGGGTCGATCCTCCCCCCTCACGGTATGACGTGCACGTCCCGCCCGCCCGGCCGTCGCCGGATGGGGCAGGATGAGCGGCAGGACCCGGGAGGTGACGATGGCAGAGCCATCCTCGAACACGTCGGAGCGCTCGGAGGACTCCCGTCGCGAGGCGGCGAAGGACAAGGGCGCGGCCGGCCCGCCGCCGTGGCGGACCGAGGGCCTGCCCGACGGCGACGGTCCACAGAGACCCTCGTGGCCGCGCCTCCTGGGCTGGATGCTGCTCCTGTGGGTCTTGTTCTTCGGGATCACCAGCTTCCAGGACGTGGCCGCGCAGAAGGTGACGCCGATCGCCTACACCGAGTTCGTCGAGCAGGTCCGGGCCGGCAACGTCGAGGAGGTCTACTCCCGCGGCGAGACCATCCAGGGCAAGTTGGCCGAGGCGGCCGCCGTCCCGGACGCCGAGGACGACGAGACCTACACCTTGTTCTCCACCGAGCGGCCCACCTTCGCCCAGGACGACCTGCTCACCGAGCTCATCGACCACGGCGCCGTCGTGCGCGCCAGCCCGGTGACCGAGGAGCGGGGTGCCCTGTCCAACCTGCTCATCTCGTTGCTCCCGCTGGCCCTCGTCGTCATCTTCTGGGTGTGGATGTTCCGGTCGATGCGCAGGCGTGCCGGCCGCGGGATGCTCGGGGGCCTGGGGATGGGCGGCAAGAAGGCCAAGCCGGTCGACCCCGAGAAGGTCCGGGTGAACTTCGACGACGTCGCCGGCATCGACGAGGTCAAGGCCGAGGTCAACGAGATCGTCGACTTCCTGAAGAACCCGCAGAAGTACACCCGGCTCGGCGCCAAGGTGCCCAAGGGGGTCCTCCTCGAGGGCGGGCCGGGCACCGGCAAGACCCTGCTGGCGCGCGCCACGGCCGGCGAGGCGCAGGTGCCCTTCTTCTCGGCGAGCGCCTCGGAGTTCATCGAGATGATCGTCGGCGTCGGTGCCCAGCGCGTGCGCCAGCTCTTCGAGGAGGCGCGCAAGGTCGCGCCGTCGATCATCTTCATCGACGAGATCGACACCATCGGCCGCGCCCGCGGCGGCACCCGGTCGATGGGCGGGAACGACGAGCGGGAACAGACGCTCAACCAGATCCTCACCGAGATGGACGGCTTCGAGGGGACCGAGGGGGTCGTGGTGATCGCCGCGACCAACCGGGCCGACGTGCTCGACAGTGCGCTCACCCGCGCCGGCCGCTTCGACCGCAAGATCACCGTCGCCCCGCCCGACCAGCGGGGCCGCGAGCAGATCCTCGAGGTCCACACGCGCGGCAAGCCGCTGGCCGCCGACGTCGACCTCGGGCAGGTCGCGAGGACCACCCCGGGCCTGACCGGTGCCGACCTGGCCACCCTGGCCAACGAGGCGGCCATCCTGGCCGCCCGGCGCGAGCAGGACCAGATCACCGCCAAGGACTTCGCCGACGCGCTCGAGAGGACCCAGCTGGGTGCCGAGCGCGCCGTGGTGATGCCGGAGGAGGAGCGGCAGCGCACGGCGTACCACGAGGCAGGGCACGCCCTGCTGGGCATGCTCCAGCCGGGGGCGGACCCGGTCCGCAAGATCTCGATCATCCCGCGCGGCCGTGCCCTGGGCGTGACGCTGTCGACGCCGGACACGGACCGCTACGGCTACGACGTCGAGTACCTCAAGGGCCGCATCATCGGCGCCCTCGGCGGCATGGCCGCCGAGGAGGTGGTGTACGGCGTGACCACGACGGGGGCGGAGTCGGACCTGCAGACCGCGACCGCCGTCGCCCGCCAGATGGTGGGCCGGTGGGGCATGTCCCCGGAGGTCGGTCCGGTGCAGGTCTACCCCTCCGAGGGGGATCCCCGCCAGGCCGGCGCCTCCGAGGCGCTGCTCGAGGCGGTCGACACCGAGGTCCGCAACCTCATCGAGGCCTGCTACGCCGACGCCGTGCGCGGACTGGAGGCCAACCGCGACAAGCTCCAGGGCATCGTCGACGCGCTGCTGGAGAAGGAGACGCTGGACGAGGCAGAGGCCTACGCCGCCGCCGGCGTGGACCGGGTGCGCGAGGACCGGCACCTCGTGGGCGTCGAGCGCCCGAGCTGACGGGCCGGGACGTCAGGCGTGGGTGTCAGGCACCGACGGGGCCCGAGCCCCGCCGGTGCCTGACACAGATGCCGGACGCCGTGCACCGGGCGCGTCAGGCTGCCTGCCCCACGCGGGTCCGCTCGAGCGGGTCCGTCCCGGGGCCGGTGGCCGGGAGCCGGACCGGCTGCGCGGTGTCGCGCCGGCGGAGCAGCCGCATCGCGTTGACGATGACGACCAGCACCGAGATCTCGTGGACGAGCATCCCGATCGCCATCGTCACGCCGCCGAGCAGCACGCCCAGCATGAGCACCGCGACCGTGGCCAGCGCGATGACGATGTTCTGCCGCATGTTGGCGACCGTGCGCTTGGCCAGGCCGACCGCCTCGGGCAGCTTGAGGAGGTCGTCCCGCATCAGCGCGATGTCGGCCGTCTCGATCGCCACGCCGGTGCCGGCGGCACCCATCGCGACGCCGATGTCGGCCGTGGCCAGGGCCGGGGCGTCGTTGACGCCGTCGCCGACCATCGCGACCGTGTAGCCCTGCCGCTGCAGGTCCGCCACCGCGTCGAGCTTGTCCTCCGGCAGCAGGCCGGCGCGCACCTCGTCGATCCCCACCCGGGCGCCGACGGCCTCGGCCACCGGGGCCACGTCGCCGGTGAGCATGACGACCTTCTTCACGCCGGCCTCGTGCAGGCGCCGGACCATCTCCGGGGCGTCGTCACGGATCCGGTCGGCCACCGCGACCACCCCCAGGCCCTGCCCGTCGCGGGCGAGCACCATCGGGGTGCGGCCGGCGGCGGCCAGCTCCTCCACGGTGCGGCGGGCGCTCTCGGTGGCCGCATCGACCAGGTCGGTGCGGCCGGCCGCCGCCTGCTCGGCCCGGACGAGGCTCAGGTTGCCGACGGCGACCCGCTGCCCGTCGAGGACGGCGACGATGCCTTTGCCGGGGACCGGCTCCGTGTGCTCGGGCAGGCCCGGCGCACCCAGGCCGCGCCCGGCGGCCGCCTCGAGCACCGGACGGGCGAGGGGGTGCTCGGACCCGGCCTCGGCGCGGGCGGCCAGGGCCAGGAGCTCGTCCTCGGTGACGGACGGGTCGAGCACGACGACGTCGGTCAGCTCCGGGCGGCCCTCGGTGAGGGTGCCGGTCTTGTCCAGCGCGACGGCGTCGATCCTGGCGGAGGTCTCCAGGAACTCGCCGCCCTTGATGAGGATGCCGTCCTTGGCGCCGCGACCGATGCCGGCGACGATCGAGACCGGGATCGAGATCACCAGGGCGCCGGGGCAGGCGATGACCAGGAGGGTCAGGGCCAGGACGACGTCCCGGGTGAGGAGCCCGAGGACGAGGGCGAGCACGATGATCGCCGGGGTGTACCAGGCGGAGAAGCGGTCCATGAACGCCTGCGTCCTCGCCTTGGCGTCCTGGGCCTCCTCGACGCGGTGGATGATCCGCGCCAGGGTGGTGTCGGCGCCGACCCCCGTCGCGGTGACCTGCAGGAAGCCGCCGGTGGAGACGGTGCCGGCGAAGACCTGGTCGCCCTCGCTCTTCTCGACCGGGATGGACTCGCCGGTGATGGACGCCTCGTCCAGGGCGCCGGTGCCGCCGGAGACGACCCCGTCGACCGGCACCTTGGCGCCGTTCTTGACCAGCACGGTCTCGCCCGTGAGGACCTGCCCGGCGGGCACCTCGACCTGCTCGCCGTCGCGCAGCACGAGGGCGACGTCGGGGGCCACCGCGATCAGCTCGGCCAGCGCCGACCGGGTCCTGTTGAGCGTCGCGGTCTCCAGCGCGTGACCCACGGCGAAGAGGAAGGTCACCGCGGCGGCCTCCCAGTACTCGCCGATGATCACCGCGCCGATCGAGGCGACGGAGACCAGCAGGTCGATGCCGACGACCTTGGCCGTCAGGGCACGGACCGCCTTGACCACGATGGGGGTGCCGGCGACGACGGCCGCCGCGACCATGAGCACGTCTCCCCACCTGGGCGCGTCCAGGAGCTGACCGGCGACCAGGGAGGCCACGATCAGCAGCCCGGACACGACGGGCACGCCCCAGCGGCCGTGCCACCAGCTTCGGATCTTGTTCATCTCACGTCTTCCTCTCCGACGATGCGGGTATGGGGTGGGGCCGGGTGCGCGGGTGTGCACCGGCCGCCTGTTACCCACAAACTACGTATCGTCGGAGCAAGCTGCCTTGACGCTGGTCAAGCCCCGGGGCGGGGCACGGAGGCTGGCGGTCGTTCAGCGCGCGGGCGCCGACGGGCCCTGGGCGAGCACCGCCCGGCGGGCGTCGACGATCGGTGCGCGCTCCCCGGCGGCCACCCCCAGCAGGTCGGCGAGCGCGGCGTCGCGCACCGGGTCGGTGAGGTCGCCCTGCTTGAAGAGGAAGGAGGCCTCCAGCACGCGGTAGCGCTCGCCGCCCCCGGGCAGCTCCTCCTGCAACCGGGAGGTGCCGGGGCCGAACCGGCAGTCGGCCCAGGCCAGGGTGCGCTGCGCGTCGGTGCCGCGGTCCCACGTCCGCACGGAGGCGATGGTGCCGGAGGGCCTCTGACCGTGCGCGGCCACGTTGTCGCGCACGACGTCGGCGACGGTCCCCGGGAGACCGCTGAGCAGCTCGAGGCCCGGCCAGCCGGACGCGACCGCCAGCTCGACGAGATCGTCCCAGGGGTGCTCCCCGGGCACGGTCACGCGCACGCCGCCGCACGGGGACAGGTCGTCGACGTCGCAGGCCGAGTCGTCGACGATGATCCCGACGGGGGCAGCGGGGGAGGGGTC
Source organism: Acidobacteriota bacterium (assembly GCA_003577095.1). GTDB lineage: Bacteria > Actinomycetota > Actinomycetes > Actinomycetales > Dermatophilaceae > Ornithinicoccus. Next base: position 549 of record QEUR01000181.1, on the reverse strand, counting down.
GGCGGGCGGCATACCCCCATTCGACCGTGCGCCGACCGCCACTTCAAGCGCGGCGGGCGGGCGCGGTGCCGCGCGGGCGACCGGTGGGGTACGACGTGAAGGGACCGGCCGCCCGTCGGGCGGCCGGTCCTCGGTCAGGGGTCGGTCAGAAGGCGGCCGGGGCCGCCTTGTACCCGGCCCTGGCGACGGCTTCGACGAGGTCCTCGACCGGCGCCAGCGCGGGGTCGTGCACGACCTCCACGCGGGCCGAGGCGAAGTGGACCTTCACCGACTCCACGCCCTTCAGCCGGCCGACCTGCTTCTCGATCTTGGCCACGCAGGAGGGGCAGGAGAAGCCCTCGGCGCGCAGGGTGGTCGTCGTGGTGGAGGTGGTGGCGCTCATGGTGAGCCCGTCCTTTCTGTCGGGGTTGTCCTGTCACGGTCAAAACTACGTGCTGTCGGAGCGACCTTCCTTGACGCGCGTCAAGCCGGTGCGGGGGAGGGCGCCGGTCGGGCGCGGGGGCGGCGGGCGGCGAGATGTGACGCGTCTCACGATCGAGCACATCACCG
>QEUR01000180.1 GCA_003577095.1 Acidobacteriota bacterium | reverse complement strand
GTCGCCCTCGCGCGCCCGGAAGTCGCCGAGCACCGCGTCGTCCTCGAGCTCACGCATCCGCTGGGTGATGACCTGCCGTGCGGTGGCGGCCGCCACCCGCCCGAAGCCGGCGGGGGTGTCGTCGAACTCCGGACCCGGCTCGCCGCGGGTGCCGTCCTCCAGCAGCGGGGCCTCCTCCCGCGCCCACACCGTCACGTGGCCGCCCTTGCGGTCCAGCTCCACCCGGGCGTCGCGGTAGTGGCCCTCGACCTTCTGGTAGGCCGACAGCAGCGCCTGCTCGATGGCCTGGACGATGACGTCCATGGGGATCTCGCGCTCGCGCTCCAGCAGGCGCAGCGCGGTCATGTCGATGTCCATCAGGCGTCCTTTCCGTCGGGCCGGGAGAACTCGACCTGCACGGTCGCCCGCGTCACGTCCTCCCACGGGATGTCGGTCGGGGCGCCCTCTCCGGCGCCGGCGTCCAGTCGTATGCCGTCCGCGCCCGCCGCGAGGAGCCGGCCGGTCAGCGGCTCGAGCCCCTCCGTGCGGGTCACCGTGAGCAGCCGGCCCACGTTGCGGCGGAAGTGGTCGCGGGAGCGCAGCGGCCGGTCCAGGCCGGGCGAGCTGACCTCCAGGGTGTAGGGCGCCTCCCCCATGGCGTCGGAGGAGTCGAGGACCTCGGAGACCACGCGGGTCGCCTCCGCCACCTCGTCCAGGCTCAGCGGCGCCACGGGGCTGGAGTCGTCGCCCTCGGGCAGGCCGGAGATGTCACGGGCCACGAAGACGCGGACCAGGCGGCGGCGACCGGCCTGCTGCACGCGGGCGTCGTCCACGACGACGCCGGCGGCCGCGAGCGGTTCGGAGACCAGCTCCACGATCGTCTCGGTACGTGCCGCGGCGTCCACGGGTGCCTCCTGCCGTCCTCTGCTGTTGTGCGACCGGCGCGCGGGCAGCACGGGGCAGCCCGACCGGCCACCGGTCCGGGGCGTCTACCCTACCCTCTGAGATGATCCCCGTCATGCCCCGAGCCGTGTCCCGCCGCGCCGTCCTCGGCGCCCTCGCCGGCATCGGCGGCGCGGTGCTCCTCGCGGGGTGCGACGACGAGGTCCGGCGCACGCCGGTCTCCCCCACCGAGGGGGTGCGCGCGGACGATCCCGCGACCTGGCCCCCGGACACGCAGCTGTTCATCGCCGCGCGCCAGCGCGTGCACGGCTACCGGCTCGCTCTCGACGTCGTGACCGGCCGGGACGGGGCCCGGGAACGCCTCGCCGAGCTGTGGCGGGCGCAGCGGGAGCGGCTGGAGCTGCTCATCACCCTCGGCGGCGTGCCCCTGCCCGAGCTCCTGGACGAGCCGGCCGTCTCCGTCCCGCCGGACACCTCCTCCAGCACCTCGGACGGCGCGACGGGCGACACCGGGGGTGCGACCTCGACGCCGGACGAATCCCCGCGCCCGGAGGCGAAGAGCCTCGGTCGGGCGCTGCGCTCCGACCACACCCAGGCCTGCCGCGAGCTGTCGACGGCCACCGCGACCAACGTGCCGACGCTCGCCTCGCTCGTGGCCCAGCACGTGGCGGCCGCGGCATGGCTCGGGGCGCCGGTGGAGTGGGGCGAGATGGCGGGGCCCACCGGCGCGGCCGCCGTGCCCGTCCTCGCCGTGAGCAGGCCGGCCGTCTTCGGCCTCGAGGTCGTCGCGGCGCGGTCCCGCGACGAGGAACGCGCCGACTACGAGTCGGTGCTCGACCCGTTGCGCTCGGTGACGCGGCAGCTGGCCACGCTCGCCGGGGCCGCAGCCCCGGTGGCTCCGCTCGGCTACGACCTCCCCGAGCCGCTGGAGACCGCGGACCAGCGCCGCGAGCTGGCCCGCCAGCTCGTCTCGGACATCGCCCCCGCGGCGCTGGACGCCGCGCAGCGGCTCCCCGGGCGGGCCGACGAGCTCACCGGCGTGGTGCGGGTCGTCTCGGACACGGTGGTGTGGGACCGCGCGCTCGGGACCCCGGCCGTGCCCTTCCCGGGCATGACCCTGCCGTGACCGCGCTGCTCCCCGAGGAGCTGCCGGAGCAGTTCGTCGACGCGGTGCGCCAGCACGTGCCCGACCCCGAGCCGGTCCGTCGCGGGGGCGCCCCGGCCCGGCCCCCGTACCGGCCGGACGGACAGACCTGGCTGGCCGAGCTGCCCGCCCGGGTCGCGGCGGCCCTCGGGCGCTGGGAGCTGGCGAGGGACACCGGGCACCCGCTGCGGTGGGGCTTCACCGCCCTCGTCCTGCCCGTCCTCCTGCCCGACGGCAGCCCCGCCATGCTCAAGGTCGGCTGGCCGCACCCCGAGGCCGACCAGGAGCACCTCGCCCTGCGGCTGTGGCAGGGACGCGGCGCGGTCCGGCTGCTCGCCGCCGAGCCGGCGGACACGGCATACCTGCTCGAGCGGCTGGACCCGACCCGCGACCTCGGGTCGGGGTCGGTGCGGGAGACGACCGAGGCGCTGGGTCGCCTGCTCACGCGCCTGGACCGGCCCGCGCCGCCGTGGGCGCCCCTCCTCAGCGACGAGCTGCGTCTCCTGCGGACCGACCTGGCGCGGGCCACCGGCGACCCGGCGGCGGCTCGCTTCCCGCGGCGCATGCTGCAGCACGCGTCCGCCCTGGTCGCCGACCTGCTCGGCGAGGACGACGTCGACAGCAGGCTCGTGCACACCGACCTGCACCAGATGAACGTGCTGTGGCGGCCCGACCCCGGCGAGTGGGTCGCGATCGACCCCAAGGTGGTCGCCGGCGACCCCCACTGGGCGGTGGCGCCCTCGCTGTGGAACCGGTGGGAGGACAGCCTCGCCGCCCCGGACCTCGGCGCGCACCTGCTGGGTCGCCTCGAGGTGCTGTGCGAGGCGGCCGGGCTCGACCGCGACCGTGCGCGGGCCGCCACGATCGTGCGGATGGCCCAGAACGCGCTGTGGGCGGTCCGCGACCGGCGGACGGAGAGCGAGGAGGAGATCACCCGCGCCGTGGCGATCGTCAAGGCGATGCAGCGCGGCTGACGGGCGTCCTGGCCCGGCCGCCGAGCCTCCTGACCCGCCCCCGGCGCCTCGTGACCCGTCCCCCCGGCGCTTCGTGACCCGTCCTCTCCGGCGTGTCGCGCACAAGCACGGGGTGCACCGCGGCGTGCCGGTCGTCCTGGCAGCCGTCCGTCACAAGCTGCGGGCCGTGTGGCGCTGCCGATCAGCCCGCCGCGCGCCGGCCCCCGCAGAGGTCGTCGCCGAAGAGCACCGGGCCGTCGCTGCGGCCGACGTTGCGCAGGACGACGGTCCGGATCCGCGCCAGCGTCCTGTCCGGACGGCGGTGGATGGACCGCGGCATCACCCCGAGGCAGATCACGTCGTGCTCGGGGTAGATGCCGTCGCCCTCCACGGTCATGCTCCACAGGTCGGTCCCGTCCTCGTCGTAGCCGCTGTGGAACTCCCTGGAGTGGACCTGCACCGCGACCCCGGCGTCCGGGAAGAACCCATCGGGTACGCCGATGACGGTCGTGCCGTCCGGCGAGCGCAGCGTGACGTTCTGCAGCATGGGCGGCAGCTCGTCGTCGTCGGCGACGAGCTCGGCCAGGCTGGCCTCCGGCAGGCTCCACGCACCTCGCAGGAACAGCTCGACCGCTCGCCGTACCGGCGCCGAGCCGCGTCGGGGTGCGGCGTCCAGCTGGGCCTCGATCCTGGCCGGTGTCGTGCGTCGCTGCTGGAGCGCGGCGAGCGTGAGCGCCTGCACGGTGTCGGCGCCCCCGTCGCCGTGGTTGGCCAGGTCCGTCAGCGCCCGCTCGACGGAGACGACCATGACGCAGCCGACGTGCAGCGCGACGCGCGCCGGACGGGCGCTCCTGATCGTCCGCGCGCGTCCGTCCTGACGGCTCCGTGCCGTGGCCGGCACGAGGAAGAGCGCCTGCGAGGTGTCCGCCTGGTGGATACCGTGCCGGTGGAGCGCGAGGGCGCCGGTGAGCACGGCGTGGGGCCCTGCCCACAGGGCGGCCGCCGCCAGCCTGGTGTCGGCGTCGAGCGGGCCGCGGTGAGGGGCGTAGACGCCGGGACGGACCTGTCGCCAGTCGCGTCCGGCCGCGTGCCGCACCGCGGCCCGGGTGAAGCCCGCGACCTTCAGCTGCTCGCGGGTGGCCAGGCCGAACTGGCCCTCGACGTCGGGAAACTCAGGGGTGCGCATCCGTGCACCCTGCCCGCGCGCAGCAGCCGCTGCCTCGCCGCGCCGGACGCCTGTGGACGACGGTCGCGTCGGGCGGCGGGTGTGGACCGTCCGCTTCGTCGTGCGGCTTGTGCCGGACGGCTGCCAGGACGACCGGCACGCCGCGGTGCACCCGGTGCTTGTGCACGGCACGCCGGCGGCGGGGCGGAGAGGACCGCCTCGGCCCGGCGGGGTCCTCAGCCGCCCCGTAGCGTGGGGACATGTCCAACCGTCTGGCCGCCAGCACCTCGCCCTACCTGCAGCAGCACGCCGACAACCCGGTCGACTGGTGGGAGTGGGGCGAGGATGCCTTCGCCGAGGCCCGGCGGCGGGACGTGCCGGTCCTGCTGAGCATCGGCTACGCGGCGTGCCACTGGTGCCACGTGATGGCGCACGAGTCGTTCGAGGACGAGCAGGTCGCGGCGGTGATCAACGACGGCTACGTCGCGGTCAAGGTCGACCGCGAGGAGCGTCCGGACGTCGACGCGGTCTACATGACGGCGACGACGGCGATGACCGGTCAGGGCGGCTGGCCGATGACCTGCCTGCTGACGCCGTCCGGGGAGCCGTTCTGGGCCGGCACCTACCTGCCGCGGGACGCCTTCGTCCGGCTGCTGGTGTCGGCGGGCAGGACCTGGCGCAAGGACCGCGAGCGCGTCGAGCGGGGCGGCGCGGAGGTCGTGGCCGCGCTGCGCGGCATGAGCGGCGCGGCGGCGCGCGGCGCTGCGCTCTCCGAGGACGACCTCGCCGCAGCGGTCCGCACCCTGGCCGCGGACTTCGACGAGGAGTGGGGCGGCTTCGGCGGCGCCCCGAAGTTCCCGCCGACCATGGTCCTCGCCTTCCTCCAGCGCCACCACGGCCGGACCAGCGACCCCGAGGCGCTCCGGATGGTCCGCGAGACCTGCCGGGCGATGGCCGGGTCCGGCCTCTACGACCAGGTCGGCGGCGGCTTCGCCCGGTATGCCGTGGACCGCGAGTGGGTCGTCCCCCACTTCGAGAAGATGCTCTACGACAACGCGCTGCTGCTGGGCGTCTACACCGACCTCGCGCGCACCGACCCGGCCTCGCGGCCCTGGGCCGGGCGGGTCGTGCGCGAGACCGTCGAGTGGCTGCTGCGCGAGATGTGGACCGGGCAGGCCGCCTTCGCCAGCTCGCTGGACGCGGACACTCAGGGTCAGGAGGGCCTCACCTACGTCTGGACGCCGGAGCAGCTGCGCCGCGTGCTCGGCGACGAGGACGGGGCACGGGCCGCCGAGCTGCTGGGTGTCACCGAGGTCGGGACGTTCGAGCACGGCACCTCCACGCTCCAGCTGCGCCGGGAGCCGGAGGACCCCGCCTGGTGGCGCTCGGTGCGCGAGCGGCTCGACCTCCACCGTTCGCTGCGCCCCCAGCCGGCCCGCGACGACAAGGTCGTCACCGCCTGGAACGGCCTGCTCGTCGCCGCCCTCGCGCACGCCGGGTGGGCCCTCGACGAGCCGGACTGGGTCGACGTCGCCGCCCGGTGCGCCCGCTTCCTGCTGGACGTGCACGTCGTCGACGGCCGCCTGCGGCGCAGCTCGCGCGACGGCGCCGTCGGGGCGGCGCTGGCGGTCGCCGAGGACTACGGCGACCTGGCCGACGGGCTGCTCGCGCTGCACCGCGCCACCGGCGACCCCACCTGGCTGGCGGAGGCCGGCCGCCTCCTGGACCGTGCGGTCGACCTGTTCGGCGAGCCGGACGGGACCTTCCGGGCCACGGGGTCCGACGCCGAGAAGCTGGTGCTGACGCCGCGCGCGGAGGGCGACAACGCCGAGCCTGGCGGCAGCAGCGCCCTCGCCCTCGCGCTCCTGCGGCACGGCGCCCAGGCCGCGGACGCGGGCCACCTCGACGCCGCCGGCGTCGCCCTGGAGGGTATGGCGTCGCTCGCCCGGCAGGCGCCCCGCTTCGCCGGGTGGGCGCTCGCCGCGGTCGAGGAGCTGGTGGCCGGGCCGGTCCTCGTCCGCCTCTCCCCCGCCTCGGCGGGGACCGGCAGGCAGGCGGGCGAGACGCTCGGGGCGGCGGCACGGCATACCCCGCCGGGGACGCTCGTGGTCGACGGCGACCCGGAGACGCCCGACGTCGCAGGTGACCGCGCGGCCGTCGTCTGCCGCGGGACCGTGTGCGGGCTGCCGGTGACCCACGGCGGCGACCTGCCGCGCCAGCTCCTGGGGACGGTCGGCGGCGACGTCTAGTGTGAAACCATGAGGTGGGCCATCCGAGGGACAGGTGCGGCGCTGGCGGTCTCGGTGCTGCTCGCCGGGTGCGGCGGGGACGACGTGCCGGCGGCGACCGCGCCCCCGCCGACCGCCACGGACGGGACCTCCGGCGACGCCGGCGCGGACGGGACGGCGGGCCGGAGCTCAGCTGACCGTCCACCTCGCCGCGATCGGCGACATCCTGTCGCACTCCCGCGTCAACGTGACCGCCAACCGCTACGCGGGCGGCGCCCCGGACGCCTACGACTACACGCCGATGTTCGCCGAGGTCACCCCGCTGCTGGAGGCCGCCGACCTGACCCTGTGCCACATGGAGACGCCGCTGTCGCCCGACGACACCAACCTGTCGGTCCCCGACGTCCTCGTCTTCAACACCCCGCACGAGATGGCCGAGGCGCTGGCCGCCGCGGGCGTCGACGGCTGCGACTTCGCCTCCAACCACACGATGGACCACGGGCTGCAGGGCCTGGCCGACACCGAGCAGGTCATCCGCGACGCCGGGATGGGCTACGCCGGACCGACCGCCCACGAGGACGAGGCAGGCGTGGCCGAGGTCTACGAGGTGCCGACCGAGGAAGGCCGCACGGCGCGGGTGGCGCACCTTGCCTACACCTACACCTACCCCAACTCCGGCACGCCCACCACGAGCATCCCCGACGGCGCGCCCTGGCTGGTCGAGGCGTCCTGGCCGTCGATCGGCAGCGAGGGCATCCTCGAGCAGGCCGAGGCCGCCAGGGAGGACGGGGCCGACTTCGTGGTGGTGAGCATGCACTGGGGCGACGAGTACAGCCACCAGCCCAACGCCGACCAGCAGCAGATCGCCGAGGACCTGCTGGGCTCGGACGCCGTCGACCTCATCCTCGGCACGCACGTGCACGTGATCCAGCCGTGCCAGCGGATCAACGGCAAGCACGTGATCTACGGGATGGGCAACTTCCTGTCCAACCAGTCCCCCGACGTGGCGCCCTCCCTGCTGCCCGGCACCCAGGAGGGGATGGTCGCCGAGTTCACCCTGGAGCGGGACGACGAGGGCACGGTGACCACCGAGATGTCCTACCACCCGACCCGGGTGGACATCAGGCCGTGGGAGATGGAGACCGGGCCGCACGTCGTGCAGCTGGTGAGCCCGCAGAACTATCCCGAGACGTGGGAGCGCACGCCCTCGGTCGTGGACAGCCTCGGCGGCTGCGGGGCGAACGCCCTGCGGCCATGACCCCGGCCTCCACGTCTCACAGCTCGATCAGCCGGTAGTCCGGTGCTCGTGCCGCCAGCAGGCGGCCCGCCAGCTGCGGGTCGACGAAGGCGGCCGTCGCCCACACGTCCGCCCACAGCAGGTCCGGTCCGAGCACCGTCGTCGAGCCCTCCCGCACCACCGGGCGGTCGGTGCGCGGGTCGACGACATGGCCGCCCCTGGTCGCCGCGCCCGAGGTCGCCACCGCGCCCCGGGAAAGGGTGACGACCCTGGCCACCCGTCCCCGGGCCCGTGGGTCCTCGGTGCCCACCCTCCAGGGCGAGGCACCGTCCGCGACGCCGGGGCCGACGCCCACGGCGAGGTCGCCGCCGGCGTTGAGGCAGAAGCTGACGCCAGGCAGGATCGAGAGGTGGTCGGTCGCGCCCTGGGCCGCCCACCCCTTGACCAGACCCGTCGGGTCGTAGTCGCCGGACCACCT
>QEUR01000179.1 GCA_003577095.1 Acidobacteriota bacterium | reverse complement strand
AGGCCCAGCACGTTGGCCGGGATGATGCCGGTGAGGAAGTCCAGCCAGCCGCCGGTGCGGCTCGGCTCGGCGGCGTCGGCCGCGGTGACGCCTGCGCCGCGGGCCGGGTCGATCACGAGGCCGACCGTCATGCCGATGGCCACCGACGCCAGGGCCGTGATGGCGAACCACAGCAGGGTGTTCCAGGCCAGGCGGGCGGCACCGGTGACCTCGCGCAGGTTGGCGATCGAGGAGACGATCGCCAGGAACACCAGGGGCGGCACGATGGCCTTCAGGAGGGTGACGAAGGAGGACCCGATGATGCCCAGGGTCTCGGAGAGCCAGTTGGGGTCGTCGGCGGTGGCGCCCATGTTGCGTGCCACGAGGCCGAGCACGACGCCCAGCACCAGGCCGATGAGCACCTGGGTGCCGAAGGACACCCGGGGGAGACGAGAGCGCACGAAGCAGCCTTTCGCATCAGGGATGAACGGGCCGCGGCACGACGGGAGCAGCCCGGGGACGCGATCGTCGCGACCCACGATCGGCAACTATACGTTATGGATACCCATTCCTTTTGTTTGGTATGACGTAGGTCACCCCGCGCTCGGCGGCTCGCCCGGCGTTCGCTCAGTAGTCGTCGACGCTGGCGGCGTTGAGCGTGTCGCACTGGTTCGGGTCGCCGGAGCGGTAGCCGCGCATGAACCACCCCATCCGCTGCTCGGACGAGCCGTGCGTCCAGGAGTGCGGGTCGACCTGGCCGGTCATCTTCTCCTGGATGGAGTCGTCGCCGACGGCCGCCGCGGCCGAGAGGGCCGACTCGATGTCCTGCTCGGTCGGCGGCTCCAGCAGGCCCTGCGGCCCGGAGGCGTTGGCGATCCAGGCGCCGGCGAAGCAGTCGGCCTGCAGCTCGACGCGGACCGCTCCGGACTCGGCGCCCTGCCGGTCCTGCTGGGAGGCCTTCAGGGCCCCGGTGTAGTTCTGGATGTGGTGGCCGTACTCGTGGCCCAGGACGTAGAGCTCGCCCAGGTTGCCGCCGCGGGCGCCCAGCTGGCCCTCGAGCTGGTTGAAGAAGGAGGTGTCGAGGTAGATCTCCTCGTCCAGCGGGCAGTAGAAGGGCCCGACCTGGCTGGTGGCCTGCCCGCACTGGGTGTTGACGGCGCCGGAGAACAGGGTCGCGTGCGGCACGGGTGCCTTGGGGTAGGCCTCCGTCCAGTACTGCTCGAGGGAGGCCATGCCGCCCTTCATCCGGCAGTCCACGTCGGCGTTGGCGTCGGCACCGGTCTGGCACTCGGCGAGCTCGACGTTCTCCGCGCTGCTCGGTGCCTGCTGCTCCCCGCCGCCGAGGATCGCGCCCGGGTCGCCGCCGAAGAGCATGATGACCAGGGCGAGCAGGAGGGTGCCGATGCCGCCGCCGACCGCGAGGCCCCCGCGGCCCCCGCCGCCACCGCGGGACGCGCGGCCCCCGCCGATGTTGGCGTTCTCCCTGAACGTCATGCTGCCTCCACCTGCTCGCACGGTCTGCGTCGGTCGGGCGACCGGACACCTAGCGCGTAGACTAACCACCCGGCCCGCCCGCCGCAGCCAGGTCGGCGGCGCGCCGACCCACCCGCACGCCATCCGGTATGTCGTGCTGCCCGCCGCCCCCAGGAAGGAGCACCGCCCGCATGATCACCGCCTCCGGTGTCGAGATCCGCGTGGGGCCCCGGCTCCTGATGGACGACGTGAGCTTCCGGGTGGGTCCCGGCGACCGCGTCGGGCTGGTCGGGCGCAACGGCGCGGGCAAGACGACCCTGACCAAGGTGCTCTCCGGCGAGGGCCAGCCCACCGCGGGCACCATCACCCGCACCGGCGAGGTCGGCTACCTGCCCCAGGACCCGCGGACCGGCGACCTGGAGGTGCTCGGGCGCGACCGCATACTCTCCGCCCGGGGGCTGGACGAGGTGGTCCGCGGGCTGCGCACGGCGGAGGACACGATGGCCACCCAGGAGGGGGAGCGGCGCGAGCGGGCGATGGCTCGCTACGCCCGCCTGGAGGCCGAGTTCACCTCCCGTGGTGGCTACGCGGCCGAGTCGGAGGCGGCCTCGATCGCCAGCTCGCTCGGGCTGCCCGAACGGGTCCTCTCCCAGCCGCTGGGCACGCTCTCCGGCGGGCAGCGGCGGCGCATCGAGCTGGCCCGCATCCTCTTCTCCGGGGCTCAGACCCTACTGCTGGACGAGCCGACCAACCACCTGGACGCCGACTCGATCGTCTGGCTGCGCGAGCACCTGCGCTCCTACGCGGGCGGCCTGATGGTCATCTCCCACGACGTCTCCCTCATCGAGACGGTCGTCAACAAGGTCTTCTACCTGGACGCCAACCGCCAGGTCATCGACATCTACAACATGGGCTGGAAGAACTACCTGACCCAGCGCGAGGCGGACGAGCGGCGCCGGCACCGGGAGCGCGCCAACGCCGAGAAGAAGGCCTCCGCGCTGCTGGCCCAGGCCGACAAGATGCGCGCCAAGGCCACCAAGGCCGTCGCCGCCCAGAACATGGCCCGCCGGGCCGAGCGGATGCTGGCCGGCCTCGAGGAGGAGCGGCGCGCCGACAAGGTCGCCCGGCTGCGCTTCCCGGCCCCGGCGCCCTGCGGCCGCACGCCGCTCACCGCCGAGGGGCTGTCCAAGTCCTACGGCAGCCTGGAGATCTTCACCGACGTCGACCTGGCGATCGACCGGGGCTCGCGGGTCGTGGTCCTCGGGCTCAACGGCGCGGGCAAGACGACACTGCTGCGCCTGCTCGCCGGCATCGACCAGCCGGACACCGGCGAGGTCGTGGCTGGCCACGGGCTGCGGCTGGGCTACTACGCCCAGGAGCACGAGACGCTCGACGTGGGCCGCACCGTGCTGGAGAACATGAAGTCGGCCGCGCCGGACCTGGACGAGACCGAGACCCGCAAGGTGCTCGGGTCCTTCCTCTTCACCGGCGACGACGTGGACAAGCCGGCCGGCGTGCTCTCCGGCGGCGAGAAGACCCGCCTGGCGCTGGCCACCCTGGTCGTCTCGGCCGCCAACGTGCTGCTCCTGGACGAGCCGACCAACAACCTCGACCCGGCCTCCCGGGAAGAAGTCCTGGCCGCCCTGCGCTCCTACGAGGGAGCGGTCGTCCTCGTCAGCCACGACGAGGGCGCGGTCACGGCCCTGGAGCCCGAGCGGGTCCTCCTCCTGCCCGACGGGGTCGAGGACCTGTGGGGCCGCGACTATGAGGACCTGGTGGCGCTGGCCTGACCGCGCCGGCGTCGGGAAGGAGCACCGGATGACGTTGGGCACCGGCATGCGCGGGGCCTCGATCCGCAGCTTCGCCAAGGACCCCTCGGTCCGCGACCACCGCCTCTCGGCCGGCACGGCGAGGAGGGTCGCCCGCTACGGGCGCCCGTTCGTCCGGGACATCGCGGCATACCTCGTGCTGACCGTGGTCGCCGGCGCGCTGGTGACGGCCGTCCCGCTGCTGCTGCAGCGGATCATCGACGACGGGGTGGTGCCGCAGGCCCGGGACGTGGTGGTCCGGCTCGGGCTGGTCGTCGCGGTGCTGGCGGTGGTCGAGTCGGTGGTGACGGTCGTGACGCGCTGGCTCGGCTCCCGGATCGGGGAGGGGCTCATTCTCGACCTGCGCACCGAGGTCTTCGCGCACGTCCTGCGCCAGCCGATCGCCTTCTTCACCCGCGCGCAGACCGGCGCCCTGGTGAGCCGGCTCAACAGCGACGTCATCGGTGCCCAGACCGCCTTCACCTCGATCCTGTCCGGCCTGGTCAGCAACGTGGTGCAGATGGTGCTGATCCTGGCGGCGCTGTTCTCGATGAGCTGGCAGATCACCGTGCTCGCCCTGCTCCTGCTGCCGGTCTTCCTCGTGCCCGCGCGGGCGATGGGTGCCCGGCTCTCGGCCCTGACGCGGCGGCAGATGACGCTCAACGCGGACATGCACACCCGGATGACCGAGCGGTTCAACGTCGCGGGAGCCCTGCTGGTGCGCCTCTTCGGCCGCCCCCGCGAGGAGGACGAGGAGTATGCGGTCCGCGCCCGCGGCGTGCGCGACGCGGGGGTGGCGATCTCGGTCAACCGGGTCGTCTTCCTGGCGGGGCTGGGACTGGTGGCCTCGCTCGCCACCGCGCTCGTCTACGGGATGGGCGGCCTGATGGCGGTCGCCGGGCAGTTGACCGTCGGGACCCTGGTGGCGATGGCGGCGCTGCTGTCCCGGCTCTACGCGCCGCTGACCGCGCTGTCCAACGTGCGGGTCGACATCATGACCGCGCTGGTGTCCTTCGAGCGGATCTTCGAGGTGCTCGACCTGCCGCCGCTGGTCCGGGAAGCCGAGGACCCGGCCGACATCCCGCGCGGCCCGGTCGGCGTCCGGCTGCGCGGGGTGTCCTTCACCTACCCCGCCGCCGACGAGGTCTCCATCGCCTCCCTGGAGCAGCGGCCGGAGGCCGAGGCGGTGGACGGCCGGCCGGTGCTGCAGGACGTCGACGTCGAGGTCCCGGCCGGGGCGATGGTGGCGCTGGTCGGCCCGTCCGGCGCCGGCAAGACGACGCTGACCTCGCTCATCGCCCGGCTCTACGACCCGACGGCCGGCAGCGTGGAGATCGGCGGCGTCGACCTGCGGCAGGCCTCCATGGACTCGCTGCGCCGGACCGTCGGGGTGGTGACTCAGGAGGCGCACATGTTCAACGACTCGGTGCGCACCAACCTGCGCTACGCCCGTCCGGAGGCGAGCGACGAGGAGATCTGGGAGGCGCTGCGCGCGGCCCGGATCGACGGGCTGGTGGCCCGCCTGCCGGACGGCCTGGACACCGTGGTCGGCGACCGCGGGCACCGGCTGTCCGGCGGGGAGAAGCAGCGCCTGGCGCTGGCCCGGCTGCTGCTGAAGTCGCCGGCCGTGGTCGTCCTCGACGAGGCCACGGCGCACCTGGACAGCGAGTCCGAGGCCGCCGTGCAGCGGGCCCTCGACGAGGCGCTGTCCGGCCGGACCTCGGTGGTCATCGCGCACCGCCTGTCCACGGTGCGGGACGCCGACCTGATCCTGGTGATGGACCGCGGCCGGATCGTGCAGCGGGGGACGCACGCCGAGCTGCTGGCGGCCGGCGGGCTCTACCGGTCGCTGCACGACACGCAGTTCCGCGACTGACCCGCCCTGGCCCGTCGCGGACGGCATCGGTCCGCATGGCGTGGTGGAGTGTGGCCATGACAGACATCGACCTGGTGGCCCGGCTCCACGAGCAGCTCGACTTCCACTGGCACGCGCAGGCCCGGCCGCGCCTGGACGGACTCACCGACGACGAGTACCTCTGGGAGCCGTCACCCGGCACGTGGAACGTGCGTCGCCGCGGTGACGCCCCGCCCGAGACGGTGACGACGCGCGTCGGGTCGGGGGAGTGGCTGGTCGACGTCGGCTTCCCCGAGCCCGAGCCGGCACCGGTGACCTCGATCGCCTGGCGGATCGCGCACGTGGTGGTCGGCGTCCTCGGCGCCCGCGCCCACTCGCACTTCGGCGGGCCGCCGGCCGACTACGACTCCTTCGCCTACGCCGGGACGGCGCGGGAGGCGCTCGACCAGCTCGACGCTGCCTACGCCGCCTGGTCGGCCGGCGTGCGCTCGCTCACGGTGGACCGGCTCGCCCTGCCGGTGGGGGAGGCGGAGGGCCCGTGGGCGGTCGAGCCGATGCTGGTGCTCGTCCTGCACATCAACCGGGAGACGATCCACCACCTGGCCGAGGTGGCGCTGCTGCGCGACCTCTGGGCGCACCGGGACCGCTGACAGGCGTCGCGGGGGCCCGGCCCGGGGGACGCCCGGGGGCCCGGCGCCGCTACAGGGCGCGGGTGGAGCCGCCGTCCACGGTCACAACGCTGCCCGTCATGTACGACGCGGCCGGCGAGGTCACGAAGGCCGCGACGGCGCCGAACTCCTCGGGGTGGCCGTAGCGGCGCAACGGGATCCCGGCCACGATCCGCTCGCGCAGCGCGGTCGGGTCCTCGGCGGCGGACTCGAGCTCGCGCACCCGGTCGGTCTCGAAGCGGCCCGGGAGCACTGCGTTGACCCGGTGCCCGTGCGGGCCGTGCTCGTCGGCGAGGGTCTTGGCCACCATCGCCAGTCCCGGGCGCAGGCCGTTGGAGATGGCCAGGCCGCCCAGCGGTGCCCGCACCGAGGTCGAGAGCACGAGCGTGACCGCCAGCGGCGCGCCGGCCTGCTCCAGGGCGGTGCGGGCGAGCCGGACCGTCCCGAGGAAGACCGTCTCGAAGGCCTCCCGCCACTCTTCGTCGGTCGCGGCCGCCGCGCTGCCCGCCGGCGGCCCGCCCACGCTGACCACCACGCCGTCGAGCCGCCCGTAGCGGTCGCGCACCGCGGCCAGCAGCCGGCCGGCGGCGTCGGGGTCGGCCAGGTCTGCCGCCACCCCCTCGGCGGCGCCGGGTCCCGACCGGCCCAGAGCCTCGGCGGCCGAGCGCACCTGCTCCGGCGAGCGGGAGGAGATGACGACGTCGGCACCGTCACGCACGAGGTGCTCGGCGGTGGCGAGGCCCAGCCCCCTCGAGGCTCCGGTGAGCAGGTAGGCGCGGCCGGCCAGTCCGAGGTCCATCCGCCCATCCTGCCACCCGGGAGGCAGGGGCTACGCGTCCTCCTCGTCCCAGATCCGGACCTTCCTCGGCCGGCCCTCCCTGGCCGGGGTCCCCGACTCGTC
>QEUR01000178.1 GCA_003577095.1 Acidobacteriota bacterium | reverse complement strand
CAGGGCGGTGGCGTCGGTGATCGTGGTCCACGGGCAGCGGGCCCGCACCCAGTCCACCAACGACAGCCCGACCGCGGTGTGCAGGCCCCGGGCGTGCACCTGGCAGGCGAGGGCGTAGAGGATGCCCTCGCCGCGGGTCCGGATCTTCCCGGCCGCCTCGACCGCGTCCCGGACGCCGTCGTCCAGGACCCGGGTCAGGTCGTCGTCGTCCAGTCCGGCGGCGACGTCCAGGGCCGTCGCCGCGGTCGACAGCGACGTCGACAGCACCTGCGGCGGCCAGCCGAGATTGTCGCCGTCCAACCGGTCGGCGGCCAGGGTCGCCACGATGTCGGCCCAGGCCGCCTCCGCCCCCGCCGACCCCGTCACCTCCACCCAGTCCCCGTCGCCGGCGACCCGGGCGTTGAGGGTCGCGAGCTGCTCGGCCGCAACAGCCTCGGCCGCGGCCGCCTCCGCCTCGGTCACCGGGGACGGTTCGGGCAGCCAGTCAGCCGGGTCGAAGAACTCCTCCTCGATACCCACCCGGCTGCTGCTGAACGACATACCCACAGACAACCAGACCCCACCGACAGACCCACTGACCAGGCACGATGCCTCGCCGTGGCGAGGTGGGTTCAGCGCAGGCGCGTGCGCACGAGGACGTCGCCGTCCCAGACGAGCAGGTGGGTGGCCTCGCCGATCAACCGTCCCAGCTCGACGTCGAGACCGACGAGCAGCGGCCCGTCGCCCCCGGCGAGGACCGGCCTCACGGTGAGGCACAGCTCGTCGACGAGGCCGTCGCGCAGCCAGGACGCGAGCAGGTGCGGCCCGCCCTCGACGACGATCCGCCGCCACCCGCGCCGGCGGAGCGAGGCCAGGATCTGGGCCCCGGTGAGCTCGCCCTCGCCGCCGATGAGGACCACCTCGCCGGTCCCGTCCTCGCCCGCGTCCGGTTCGGCGCGGGCGAGCGTGGGCGGGAGCACCTCTCCCCGGGTCACGACGGCCAGCGCAACGCCGGGGAGCGGCGGGTAGTCCTCCTTGATGGCGGTGCCGGCCCCGACCACGACGACGTCCGCCCACTCCCGCAGGTGATGGAAGGCGGCGGCGTCGCCCTCGGAGCCCGCGTTGAGGCTCCCGCTGCGGTCGTCCGGTCCGGTCACCCGTCCGTCGAGGGTGCTGATGAAGCTGGCGCGCACCCAGGTGCCGTCGCCGAGGTCGTCGGGCTCGGCATACCAGTCTGCGAGCTCGTCGGGGGTCAGGGGGCCGGAGCCGGTGCGCGTCATGCGGACATCATGGCGCGGGCGCCTCCTGCCCCGCCAGGATGCCCTCCGACGTGCCACGATGTGCCGATGGGCAAGAAGAAGAAGGACAAGGATCGGGACGGCAAGAAGGCTCGGAGGAAGGACGAGGAGGGGTCCGGCGCGGCGTCCGGCACGCCGTTCAGCGACGCCCTGCGGGTCGGCGACGGATTCGTCCTGGCCGACGTCGACCCGCGGGCCACGCCGGCCTTCGACGGCGACAAGCAGGCCGGCAAGGAAGCCCTCCTCGCCGCGGACGCCGAGCTCGACGACCTGCAGGAGCGGCTCTACGCGGGGAGCAAGGAGGGCGGCACCCGCCGGGTCCTGCTCGTCATCCAGGGGATGGACACCTCCGGCAAGGGCGGGATCATGCGGCACGTCGTCGGCGCCGTCGACCCGCAGGGCACGCAGATCACCGCCTTCAAGGCGCCGACCGCGGAGGAGAAGGAGCACCCCTTCCTCTGGCGGATCCGCCGGGCCCTGCCCGAGCCGGGCATGATCGGCGTCTTCGACCGCTCGCACTACGAGGACGTGCTGGTCGTGCGCGTGCACGACCTCGTGCCGCCGGCGCAGTGGAAGCGGCGCTACGCCACGATCAACGACTTCGAGCAGGGCCTCGTCGAGGACGACGTGACCCTGATCAAGGTCATGCTGCACATCTCGGCCGACGAGCAGAAGGTCCGGCTGATGGAGCGGCTGGAGCGTCCGGACAAGCACTGGAAGTTCAACCCCGGCGACCTGGACGAGCGCGAGCACTGGACGGACTACCAGGAGGCCTACCAGGCGGTCATGGACCGCTGCAGCCCGCCCCACGCGCCGTGGTTCGTGGTGCCCGCCGACCGCAAGTGGTACGCGCGCCTCGCCGTCCAGCAGATCCTCCTCGAGCACCTGCGCGGCCTGGACCTGCAGTGGCCCGAGGCCGACTTCGACGTGGAGGCCAACAAGCAGCGCCTCGCGGCGATGTGACCCTCTGGTGAGGTATGCCGTCCGCGGGCGCGGACGGCATACCTCACGTGGTCAGTCCTCCAGGAGGGCCGGCTCGGGGGTCCCGCGCAGGACGACCACGACGCGCCCGGGCAGCTCGTGGGTCGAGCCGCCCTCCCAGGCGGCGCGGGGGTCGAGCTCTCCGGTGGTGTCGACGACCACGGACCAGCCGGTCGTGTCGACGCCCTCCGGGACGGTGAAGGACACCGGGTCGTGGTGGCCGTTGAAGAGGAGCAGGAAGTGGTCGTCGACCACCGGTCGCCCGCGCCGGTCGGTGTCCTGGATGGCCTCGCCGTTGAGGAAGACCGTGACCGCCTGCGTCGTGGTGTCCCAGCCGTCGTCGATCATCAGGGTGGCGTCGGGGGAGTACCAGACGATGTCGCCCAGGTCGCTCTGCCCGCCGTGGTCGGCCAGCCCGGCGAAGAACCTGCGCCGCCGGAAGGTCGGGTGGTCGCGGCGCAGCTGGATCAGGCTCGTGGTGTAGGCGAGCAGGTCCTCCTCCTCGGGGTCGAGGTCCCAGTCCATCCAGGACAGCTCGTTGTCCTGGCAGTAGACGTTGTTGTTGCCCAGCTGGGTGCGCCCCATCTCGTCGCCGTGCGCGATCATCGGCACGCCCTGGCTGAGCAGGAGGGTGGCCAGGAAGTTCTTCTGCTGGCGCAGGCGCAGGGCGTTGATCTCCGGGTCGTCGGTCGGGCCCTCGACGCCGTTGTTGTCCGAGCGGTTGTGCGACTCGCCGTCCAGCCCGCCCTCGCCGTTGGCCTCGTTGTGCTTCTCGTTGTAGGAGACCAGGTCGCGCAGGGTGAAGCCGTCGTGGGCGACGACGAAGTTGATCGACGCCAGCGGCCGCCGGCCGCTGTGTTCGTAGAGGTCGGAGGAGCCGGTCAGCCGGGAGGCGAACTCGCCCAGCGTGGCCGGGGCGCCGCGCCAGAAGTCGCGGACGGTGTCGCGGTACTTGCCGTTCCACTCGGTCCACAGCGGCGGGAAGTTGCCCACCTGGTAGCCGCCGTCGCCCAGGTCCCACGGCTCGGCGATGAGCTTGACCTGGGAGACGACCGGGTCCTGCTGGATGATGTCGAAGAAGGCCGAGAGCTTGTCGACCTCGTGGAACTGCCGGGCGAGGGTGGCCGCCAGGTCGAAGCGGAAGCCGTCGACGTGCATCTCGGTCACCCAGTAGCGCAGGGAGTCCATGATCAGCTGGAGCACGTGCGGGCTGCGCATGAGCAGGCTGTTGCCGGTGCCGGTCGTGTCGTAGTAGTGCGCCTTGTCGAAGTCCACGAGCCGGTAGTAGCTGGCGTTGTCGATCCCGCGGAAGGACAGCGTCGGGCCCAGGTGGTTGCCCTCGGCGGTGTGGTTGTAGACGACGTCGAGGATGACCTCGATGCCCGCCTCGTGCAGGGTCTTGACCATCGACTTGAACTCGGTGACCTGCTGGCCCCGGTGGCCGTAGGCGGAGTAGCCGTTGTGCGGCGCCAGGAAGCCGATCGTGTTGTAGCCCCAGTAGTTGGACAGGCCCTTCTCCTGCAGGTGCGGGTCGTCGACGAACTGGTGGACGGGGAGCAGCTCGATCGCGGTGACGCCGAGCCGGGTGAGGTGCTCGACGACCGCGGGGTGGGCGACGCCGGCGTAGGTCCCGCGGATCTCCGGCGGCACCTCGGGGTGCTGCATCGTCAGCCCCTTGACGTGCGCCTCGTAGATGACGCTGTCGGCGTAGGCGTGGCGCGGGGGACGGTCGTGCCCCCAGTCGAAGAACGGGTTGACCACGACCGAGAGCATCGTGTGCAGGATCGAGTCGTCCTCGTTGAACGAGTTCGGGTCGCCGAAGTCGTAGCCGAAGATGCCCTGGTGGTTGCGCACCTGGCCGCTGACCGCCTTGGCGTAGGGGTCGAGGAGCAGCTTGTGGGGGTTGAACCGGTGGCCGCGGCTGGGGTCGTAGGGTCCGTGCACGCGGTAGCCGTAGCGCTGCCCGGGCTGGCAGTTGGGGACGTAGCCGTGCCACACGTAGGCGTCGACCTCGGTGAGGGGGACCCGGACCTCCTTGGCCCGCTCCCCGACGAGGCACAGCTCGACGGCGGTGGCGTGCTCGGAGAAGATCGCGAAGTTGACGCCGCTGCCGTCATAGGTCGCGCCGAGCGGGTAGGCGTTGCCGGGCCAGACGTCCATCAGGTGGTGTGCCTCCGGGTCGGTGCAGGGGCGGGTGGTGAGCCCCGTGGTCGTCGTCCATTGTGGGGCAGAGGACGTGGTGGAGCGCCTCCGGAGGGCCCCTCCGACGCGCCGGAGGGGCGGATTTGGCGGTGGGGGATCCGTGGGCTAGTGTTTTCTCTCGCGCCACCGGAGACGGTGGAGCGAACACTTGCGGACGTAGCTCAGTTGGTAGAGCGCAACCTTGCCAAGGTTGAGGTCGCCGGTTCGAGGCCGGTCGTCCGCTCGGAGGCACCACCACCGAGTTGCCTCATCTGGTGGCGTGGCCGAGAGGCGAGGCAACGGCCTGCAAAGCCGTCTACACGGGTTCAAATCCCGTCGCCACCTCGCAGCACGGCAGATCACCGAACGAGGGCGATTGGCGCAGCGGTAGCGCGCTTCCTTGACACGGAAGAGGTCACTGGTTCGATCCCAGTATCGCCCACCAGCACGAAACAGCCCCTGACCAGCGGAGACGCGGTCAGGGGCTTTCTCGTCCCCATGGTCCGTGGTCGGGCGTGCGTGCCGGAGCGCACCCCGCTCATCGGAGTGGGTCGGGCACGCGAGATACTGGTATGGCGTGCACGAGCCACTCCCGTGGGCGGCTCCTGCACGGCGGGAATCTTTCCGCGACGTCAACCGTTCTCAGCAGTGAGTGCCGGACCCATCCCCGGCACTCGTCCTGTGCCCACTTCTCGTCCCGAGGAACATGCCCCATGCGCACCGCCCAGTCCCCACGCTCCGCCGAGAACCCCTCGCCGGTCCGCCTCACCGCCCGCCAGCGCAGGCGTGAGCGCCGCGAGCAGCGCGAGCTGATCAAGCTGCTCTCGACGCGGCCGGCGAACATGCGCGACGAGGTCCTGGAGATGGCTTCCCGGGTCAACTGACCTCGCCCGCCGGCACCGACGCTCCGGCGGAGGGGGCACCGCGTCCCCGGAGGGATCAGCCCAGCTTGTGCAGCGCCCTGCCCAGGCGCTCCGCCTGGTCGAGCACGAGCGCGCCGACCTCGTCCAGCTGGCCCTCCAGCCGGAACGTCGGGCCGGAGACCCCGATCGCGGCCACGGCGACGTCCTCCGCGCCGAGCACCGGGGCCGCGACCGCGTCGAGGCCCTCCTCGAACTCCTCGGAGGCCACCGCGAAGCCGACGTCCCTGGCGCGGGCCAGCTCGGCCTGCAGCTCGTCCGGGTCGACGACCGTGCGCGGGGTGCAGCGCTCCAGGTCGCCGTCGGGCACCTCGAGCGCTCCCGCGGCGTAGAGCGCCTTGCCCAGCGCCGAGCAGTGCGGGGGTACGTCGATGCCCATCCAGCTGGTCGCCCCGACGACGAAGCGCGAGTCGATCTGCGCGGCGTGCACGACGGAGTCCCCGCGCGGGACACCGAGGTTGACCGTCTCCCCGGTGCGCTCGGCGATCCTCTCCAGGTACGGCTGCGCCACGGTCACCAGCGCCTCGGTCCGGTCGAACCGGGTGGCGTAGTGGGCGAAGAGCGCCCCGCCGCGGAAGGCGCCCTCGGGGTCCCTCTCGAGCAGGCCGTTGCGCTCCAGCGCCATCAGCAGCCGCGAGACCGTCGAGCGGGCCAGGCCGCTGGCCTCCACCAGCTCGGTGGCCGTCAGGGGCTCGGGAGCGTGGATCACCAGGGACAGCAGTCCTGCCGCCCTGTCCACCGCCTGCGCTCCCTGACTCACACCCCCGACCCTATAGTCGGGCCCCGCCGGCGCCGTCGCCGGGCGCGTCGGAGCGTCGGTCACCCGTGGCTGAGCGGCTCGTCCGCCGGCGCCGCGCGCCGCGCCAGGACGTAGAGCAGGTCGGAGGCCCGGTTCAGGTAGACCAGGGCCGGTCCGGGCACGCCGCCGTCCCGCCAGCGGCCCACCGTGACCAGGCGACGCTCGGCGCGCCGCACGGCGGTCCGTCCCAGGTCGAGGGTCGCCGAGGCCAGGTTCTCCCCGGGCACCACGAAGGCCGGCCGCAGCGGCTCCTCCGCGACGAGCACGTCGATCGCAGACTCCAGCCCGGCCACCATCTCCTGGGTCACCCGGGAGACACCCGGCACCAGCCGGTCGCGGGCGCCGGGGTCGGCCACCACGTCCGCGCCCACGACGAACAGGCCGCGCTGCACGTCCAGCAGGTATGCCGTGAGCCTCGCGTCGCCCTCGTTCGCGGCGCGGGCCACCCCGAGCGCGGAGACGGCCTCGTCGAGGGCGCCCACGAGCTCGATCACGGGGTCGTCCTTGCCCACCCGGCCGCCGAGGAGGGTGCCGGTGCTAGATCCTCACGCCGCACCTCCCGAGGCCAGCGTCTCGCCGGCCGGACGGGGGACCGGGTCGGCGAAGAACTCCTCGGTGCGCACCATGGCGGGTGCGGCACCCAGGGCGAGCGCGGAGGCCCGGCAGTCCCGGACGAAGCCCTCGGACCCCGCGACGTAGACCTCCCAGCCGGTCAGCCGGCCCACGAGGTCGCCCAGCATCGCCGGGACCCGCCCGTGCAGCGGGGCGGCCGGCTCGCGGGTCAGGACGCACAGGTAGCGCAGCTGCCAGTGCCGACGGGACAGCCGCTCCAGCCGGTCCCGGTCCAGCGCGTCGGCGGAGGTGCGCCCGGAGAAGCACAGCACCACCGGCCGGTCGGGCTGCTCGGAGACGAGCGTCTGGGCCAGCGCGCCCACCGGCGCGAGGCCGGAACCCGCGCCCAGTAACAGCACCGGCCCCTCGCGCCCTGGGGACAGGGTCATGGTGCCGAAGGGTCCGGTCAGGGAGACCTCATCCCCGACCCTCAGGCCGTCGTGCACCCAGCCGCTCGTCGGGCCGGCGGGGTAGCGGGTGACGAGCAGCCGGACCCGGCCGTCGGGCCGTGGTGCGTCGGCCAGGGAGTAGGCACGCTCCGGCGCGCCGGGCCGCCGGACGTCGAGCATGACGTACTGCCCGGACCGGTAGGGCAGGTGCTCGCCGGTGGGCGCGAGCACGAGCTCGCGCACGACCGGGCTGACCGGGCGCAGCGCCTCGACCCGGTGGTCGTAGGTGTCCCAGGTCGTCTGCATGCGGCTCCTCAGGCGGCGAGCGGTCCGGCCGGTGGTGTCGGTCCCGCTGGCAGCGCCGCCGCGCCGGTGCGGATGCCATCGGCTCCGGTCAGGGCCAGGGGTCCCGGGCGGCCCAGCTCGACCCAGCGCCGCTGCCAGCGGCGCAGGAGGTGGTAGGCGGCGTCGGAGAGGGGCTCGCGGGCGGGGGAGACGACATACCCGAACTCGCGGCGCGGGTCGCCGTCGCAGGGGTGGTCGTCGTCGACGAGGACGGGCGGCAGGACCCGCCGGAGCACTTCGGGGTCGCCGATGTCGCGTCCCTGCACCCAGTAGGCGTGCAGGAGCGCGGCCCGCACCTGCGGGCCCTTGCCGAGGTCGACACCCTCGGCGTAGGCGGCGGCGACCGCGCGCGGGTGGGGCAGGACCGCGGGGACGTCGCCCGGCAGCTCCTCGCCGTCCAGCGCCAGGGCACGGACCGCCGCGAGCTCCTCGCGCATCCGGTCCTGCTCGGGCCCCGGGCCGCGCAGCCCGGCGACCGGCCGGCCGTCCTCGGGCTGGGTGACGCACCACCGGACCTCGGTCCCGGAGGCGGGTCCCGGACGGTCGAGGCGGAGGTGCGCGAGGTATGCCCACGGCGAGGTGAGATCGACCCAGAGCTCGGGGGCGTGGTCCGGCTTCCGATGCGCGACGGCCGGCTGCACCTGGTCGCCCTGCTCGGACCGTGCCCGGCGGCGGGTCGGCCCGACGAATCGGGGGAAGGTGTTGTGGCGGCGGTAGAACGCCTGCGGCGTGCCGACGGTGCGGTCCAGGGTTGTCGTGGTCATGTGATCCTCCTCCCTCATTTCTACTAGACAAATAGTAGAAATAGAAGGTGAGGTGCCTCACACCCGCCGCCGGGCTGGTGCTAGTCCAGGACCGCCACCTGGCTGGTGAACACCTCCAGGCTGTCGCGGACGGTCAGCGCGAGCGCGCCGAACAGGAGCCCGTCGGGGTCCTCGCTCGCCTCGGGCGACCGCGCCTGCCGCAGGGTGTGGTCGACCGCCTGCCGGGCCCGGTCGATGAGCTCCGGGTCCGAGCGCAGGTGACCGGGGTCCTCGAAGATGTCCGCGGCCTGCCGCAACACCTCCACGGCCGAGCGTCTCATCCGGCGCTGCGCCTCGCCGCTCCCGGGGACGGACTGGGCGATGACGACGCCGACCGCCAGCAGCGCGGCGGCGCAGCGCTCGGTGGCCTGGGCCCGGTCCAGGGCGTCCCGCTCGCTCTCGCCCCGCGACCGTGCCCGGGGGTTGGCGCGAAGCGCCCGCGACGCCCGCTCGATGGCCTGGCGCAGGCTGGTCCGGGCCGCCTCGAGCTGCTCCTCGTTGGTGCGGACCAGGTCCTCGCGCTCGTCCGGCCCCGGCGGCTCCGGACCGTCGACCCGGTCCAGCAGGTCGGCATAGCTGCGCATCTGGTCGACCATGAGCCGGTGGACGCGCATGGTGGCGGCGTGCAGCTCGGTGCTCCCGAGAGGAGGCAGGAGCAGCAGGTTGACCACGACCCCGACGACCGCGCCGAGGGGCAGCTGGAGCAGGTAGCCCAGCACCATCGGCTCCGGGTCCGGACCTCCCGCGGCCAGCACGAAGAGCGCCGCCAGTGGTGCCCACGTGCGCTGGTCGCCCAGGACCGGCAGCGCCATCAGCAACGAGCAGACGAGGACCGCGACACCGACCGTGAGGAAGTTGGTCCACGAGATGCTCTGGACCACCAGCGCGACGCCCACGCCGATGACCACTGCCGCGAAGACGCGCAGCGACTCCTTGAACGAGTCGACGACGACCAGGCCGACGACGGTGAAGGCACCGAGCGCGGCGTAGTACTTGTACTCGTCGACGGGCGCGGGCAGGAGCGAGCCGAGGTAGAACGCCAGGGCGCAGGCGACACCGGCCTTGACGGCGACGATCACCACGCGGCGGCGGAGGAGGGAGAGGATCCGGCGCACGCCGCCACGCTACCCCCCGCCGCCGGCACGGCCGCCGGGTCTACGGTCGGTGCATGGCCACCACCCTCGCCGCCTCCTTCCTCGCCCTGCACCGTCCCGGGGAGCCCCTCCTGCTGCCCAACGCCTGGGACCGCGGCTCGGCGCGCCTCTTCGCCGGCCTCGGCTTCCGGGCCCTGGCGACCACCAGCAGCGGGTACGCCGCCTCCCGCGGCCTCCTGGACGGCCACGTCGGCCGGGAGGAGACGCTGGCGCACGTCGGCGACCTCGTGGCGGCGACCGACCTTCCGGTGAGCGCGGACCTGGAGGACTGCTACGGCCCCGGTCCCGAGGGCGTGGCCGAGACCGTCCGGCTCGCCGCCTCGACCGGCCTGGCCGGGGCGTCCGTGGAGGACTGGTCCTCCGGTCCGGACAATCGCATCTACCCGCTCGACGAGGCGGTCGAGCGGGTGGTCGCGGCGGTGGAGGCGGCACGCGCGGCACCGCAGGGCCTCGTGCTGACCGCCCGGGCCGAGAACCACATCCGCGGCGTCGACGACCTGGACGACACGCTGCGGCGGCTGGTGGCCTACGCCGCGGCGGGCGCAGACGTCGTCTACGCCCCCGGCCTGACCGACCTCGACCAGATCAGGACGGTGGTGCGCGAGGTGGGGGTGCCCGTCAACGTGCTCGCCCGGCGAGGAGGTCCCGGCGTGGCCGAGCTGGCCGACGCGGGCGTCGCCCGCATCTCGGTCGGCGGGTCCTTCGCCTTCGCCGGCCTCGCTGCGGTGGCGGCCGCGGCCCGGGAGCTGCTCGAGGACGGCACTCTCGGGTATGCCGAGCAGGCCGCCGTGGGCGTGGAGCTGGCCTCCCATCACTTCCGCTGACCGGCCTCCGCGCACGGTACGGGGTGCGCGCACCCCTCCGGCGGGTGACGATGACGACGACCGGACCGTCGCCCGCCCACCCGCCAGGAGGTCACCGTGCCGCAGCAGGAGCAGCCGGACGCCCGCCCGTGGGTGCCCGACCGCCCGTCGGTGCGCAGCCTGGGCAGGGCGGTCCAGGACTGCCGCGGGTGCGAGCTGTGGGAGGACGCGGTCAAGCACTTCCGCTTCGAGCAGCGGGGCAGGCGGCGCATCCACCGGTCGCCGGAGCTGCGCCACCTGGTGGCGTGCCACCCGTGGCTGGAGGCCGAGCTCGGCGTCGTGGACCCCGACGTGGTCGTCTGCCTGGGCACGAGCGCCGGACGCGCGGTCCTCGGGCGGCCGGTGCGGATCGGCGCGGAGCGCGGGACGGTGATGGAGGGCCCGGGAGGCCGCGACGCGGTCGTCACGACGCATCCCTCGGCGGTGCTGCGGCTGCGCGCCAGGGAGGGCTACGACGAGGCCTTCGCCGCGCTGGTGGACGACCTGCGCACGGCGGGAGCCGCGGGGACCGGGCGGGACACGACCAGGACAGGAGACGACGGATGAGCAGGAGCCAGGAGCTCGCCGAGAAGGTGGGCCAGCGGGCGCAGCGGGCGGGACTGACCGTGGCCACCGCCGAGTCCCTCACCGGAGGGGCGGTGGCGACCGCGCTGGCCGCGGCGCCGGAGGCGAGCGAGTGGTTCCACGGCGCCGTCGTGGCCTACTCGCCCCGCGTGAAGCAGGACGTCCTCGGCGTCACCCCCGGACCCGTCGTCACCGAGCGCTGCGCGCGGGAGATGGTGCGCGGCGCCGCCCGGGTGCTGGAGGTCGACGCGGCGGTCGCCACCACCGGCGTGGGCGGGCCCGACGAGGAGGAGGGGGAGCCGCCGGGCACCGTCTACGTCGCGGTGGTCGGACCGGCGGGGGAGAGCTGCCACCGGCTGGCGCTCCCCGGCTCGCCGCCCGAGGTGGTCGAGCTGGCCACCGAGCGCGCGCTCGAGCTGCTCCTCGGCTCGCTCACCGGCGAGGACGGCGCCGACGGCGCGGCCGAGGCAGCCGGGGGCTGACCGCTCAGCGCGCCTCGAGGTCCCGGTTCGCCGGCCCCTCGAGCACCGAGCCGTCCGGGGCAAAGCGGGAGCCGTGCAGCGGGCAGTCCCACGTGCACTCCGCGTCGTTCCACGACACCACGCCGCCCAGGTGCGTGCAGACCCCGGACACGCTGCGGGTCACGCCGTCCACGGTGCTGACCGCGACCGGGCGGAGGCCGTCGTGGCGCACCTCGCCGCGCCCCTCGGGCGGTCCGTCGCCGTCGGACCGCAGGCCGGCACCCACCAGGCCACCGACCAGACGGGCTGCGACGCGCGCGTTGAAGGAGGCGACCTGGCGCGCCCGCGCCAGGCCCGCGCCGCGCCCGGCGAGCAGGTCCGCCCACTCCGGCGGCTCGCCGAGGATCCGGCCGGCCAGCGCCAGCGCGGCGGCCGCGCCGTTGGTCATGCCCCACTTGTCGTAGCCGGTCGCCACCAGCACCTTCTCCTGGAAGCCGGTGACCGGGCCGACGAACGGGATGCCGTCCGGCGTCCGGTAGTCCTGCGCCGACCACCGGTGCGTGCGCTCGGCGCCGGGGAAGTGCTCCCGGGTCCAGGCGTCGAGCTCGTCGACGAGGTCGCGCGGCGAGCGGCCCCGCTGGTCCGGCCGCCCGACCGGGTGGCCGTTGCCGCCGACGACGAGCAGCTCCCCGCCGGGCGCCGGCAGCGTGCGCAGCGAGCGGGTGGGGATGTCCGCCGACAGGTACATGCCTGCAGGGAGCTCCCCGGGCACCCGGTAGGCCGAGCCGTAGGAGCGTCCCGGCTCCAGCCGGGCGAAGTGGAGCCCCCGGTCCAGCACCGGCGTGCCGGTGGCCAGCACGACCTGTCCGGCGACGACCGGGCCCCGCTCGGTGTGCACCGCTCCCGGCAGACGGTCGTCGACGCCGAGGACGCGCACCCCCTCGACGACCTCGCCCCCCGCCCCCAGCACGCCCCGGAGCAGGTGCGCGAGCATCC
>QEUR01000177.1 GCA_003577095.1 Acidobacteriota bacterium | reverse complement strand
CCGCAGCCTGGCGGACGCCGACGTCCTGCGAAGCGCCGGCATCGAGGCCTACTCGGTCGCCGGCGGCACGGCGGCGTGGCGGGCTGCCGGACGTCAGGTCGAGACGGGCGCGTATGTCGTCACCCGGTGACCTCGAGCGGGTTCGGGCCCTGACCTCCTCCTCGGTGACCGACCTCGTCCAGACGCCTGTCACCCAGCTCGACCTGGTGCGCGGACTGTGGACATCGCGCCGCCTGGTCCAGGCCGCGGTGCTCTGGCCGGTCCTGCTCCTTGGCCTCGGGTGGCTCGCCGCGCCGGGTGCGCAGCTCGGGCTCCTCGCCGTGGCCACGGCCGGTGCGGCCCTGGCGCTGGTGACCTACCTCCCAGTGCCGGGGCAGACCCTGCGCCAGGCCTTCGGCGGGGCCTGCGGGATCGCTGGCCTCTGCCTCCCGATCTTCGGCGCGAACGCGCTGAGCGGCGGTGCCACCGGCGGGGCCGCGGCGATCGCCCTCGGCATGGTGGCCTTCGGGCTGGTCCAGCGGGCGCTGACGGCTAGCTCCTGCGGCGTGCCGGGGCGATAGTCGCCGCAAGGTCGTCTGCCGTGCCGGGCCGGGGGTAGGCCGAAGGTCTCCGCAGCCAGCGCAACGTCTCGGTGGAGCCCTGCAGCCCGAGGCGTCGCCACAGGGCGCTGCCCGGGGCTCCTCCCCGTCCAGACCCGCCAGTCCGCCGTCGAGCAGCCGGGTCGAACGGGTCCCGAAGGCCCTCCGGGGGGCCTTGAGCTCGTGTGTCCGGGTCGCCGCCAGAACGTCGACCAGCAGCCGGGCAGCGCGTGAGCCACCAATGCCATGAAGTCCGAGCAGGCTGGTGCCGGTAGCGGCCACGAGCTCGGTGAGCTCCTCGACCGCCCCCTTCTTCCGGGGGTAGGTCGGCCACCATCTCCAGCGCGACGCGCTTGCGGGTCTTGCCCACGACGTCACGGGGCAAGTCGGGCACGAAAGCGGCCCCGCGTCCTTGGTGGGCCGCGGGGCGTCTCGTGGGTCGCTCAGGTGAGCTTGACGTTGATCTGCTTGATCTGCGTGAAGCCCTCGAGCATCCCCTCCAGGGAGAACTCGCGACCGATACCGCTGTTCTTCATGCCGCCGTAGGACTGGCCGACGACCTGGCCGCCGCCCTGGTTGACCTGGACCCAGCCGGCGTCGATGCGGTGTGCGGTGCGTAGCGCCGCGCCGAGGTCCTGGCTGAAGATGAAGGCGGCGAGTCCGTAGTGGGAGTCGTTGGCCATCTTCACGACGTCGTCCTCCTCGCGCCACTTGATGACGGCCAGGACCGGTCCGAAGATCTCTTCCTGGGCGATCCTCCAGTCGTTGCTGACCTGGGTCAGGATCATCGGGGCGTGGTAGAAGCCGGGCTCTCCGACGTCCAGGGACTCGCGCCCGTCGTAGGCCACGCCCACGCCCTCCTGGGACAGGCCGTCGTCGATGTAGCCCTGCACCCGGTCGTACTGCTTGGCGTTGATGATGCAGCCGATGTCGGTCTCCTCGCTGCGCGGGTCACCGACCCGCAGCTTGGAGGCCTTGGCGACGAGCATCTGGAGGAACTTGTCGTGGATGTCCTCGTGCAGGAAGAGCCGGGAGCCGGTCGTGCAGGACTGGGACTGCCGGGCGAAGCGGGAGGCCAGCAGCACCTGGTCGACGACCTCCTCGGTCGCGGAGTCGGGGAAGACGATGCACGGCGACTTCCCGCCCAGCTCGAGGGAGACGTGCGCCAGCCGGGCACCTGCCTTGCTCGCCACGCCGTGCCCGACGAGCGTGGACCCGGTGAAGGAGACCTTGTCCACGTCGCGATGCACGACCAGGGCCTCGCCGATCTCGGCGCCGTAGCCGGTCACGACGTTCAGGACCCCCGGCGGCAGGACCTCGGCGCAGATCTCGCCCAGCCGCAGGATCGTCAGCGGGGCGTCCTCGGCGGCCTTGATGACCATGGTGTTGCCCGCGACCAGGGCCGCCGGGACCTTGAACCCGGCGATCATCAACGGGCTGTTCCAGGGCAGGATGCCGGCCACGACCCCGAGCGGCTGACGACGGGTGTACTGCAGCTGCCCGTCGCCGCTGGGCAGGGTGGTGCCCTTGACCTCGCCGGCCAGCCCGGCGAAGTAGCGGAAGGAGGCCACCAGGTTGGTCGCCTCGGGCCGGGCCTGGGTGCGGATCGCGTTGCCGGTGTCCAGGGCGGTCAGCGCGGACAGGTCCTCGATCTCCTCCTCGAGCCGGTCGGCGATCTTGAGCAGCGCCTCCTGCCGCTTCTGGAACGGCAGCTGGGACCACCCGGGGAAGGCCGAGCGGGCGGCGGTGACGGCGCGGTCGGCGTCGGCTTCGCGTGCTCGCGGGGTCGTGGCGATGACCTTGTTGCGGTCGATCGGGGTGACGATGTCGATCGTCTCCCCGGCGGCGGCGTCGACCCACTCACCCCCGATCAGCATCTTGTACTCCTTGGTCTCCATCGAGACCAGGTCGGCGTGCTGCGACATGTGTTCATACTCCTTGGGAATGGGGAACGCGATGTTTGGGCAACGCACTCCCTGGTGGCTCGGCAGCCAGCGGTCCGGAGCCGAGTGCGGAGCCTCGGTGGACGGTGGACGGTGGACGGTGGGCGGTGGGCGGTGAGTACGTCGTCAGGCCGAGCGGGCGTAGTGCCGACCACTCAGGGCGTCGACAACCACCTCCACCATCCGACCGCCCGCCTGCCCGGTGACCCACCAGTTCGGCTTTCCGAACCTCGTTGGTGGGCCGGTCAGCTCGGCCGCGCCGAGCGCGTCCAGCCGCCGGCGGCGGGCCAGCAGGCCAGGCAGCAGGGCACGTCCTGCCGCGACCGCGTCCTCCTCGGTAAGCCGCGGTGCCGGGGCACGCGGGGCGGGGCTGGTTACGGCGTCGACGTGACCGGACGAGGCGGCTGCCAGGGCCTCGGCCCGGGTGGTGAGGTCCTCTGCGTTCCACGGGTCGGTCAGGAAGGCGCGACCGCTGACCAGGTCGACAAGGACCGCGGCCAGGACCGGGCGGGCCCGAGGGCGCCACCGGGACCGGTGCTTCTCCGTGTCGAGGAGGAACATCATGCCCAGGAACGGGTGGTGGTAGAGCCGAGCCGTCAGCTCAGTGCCAGGTGGCAGCCGCCGCGCGACCGTGCGGACCGCCGCCTCCGCGGGCACGGCGACCGGCCAGACCAGGTCGGAGGAGGTGGTCATCACCGCCCCATGCTGCATCGTCGTCACCGCACATCGTCCAGATCCGGAAGCTGCGCCGACAAGGTCGGATCCTCACCGGCGGCAAGACGAGCCGGAACCGGCCGGACGCGGGCTGCCTCCTCCACCGCGGCTCGTACGTGCTCGGGCACGGGGGAGGAACGCTGCGTGAGCAGCGAGACGACGACGATCGCGACGACGGAGCAGGTGATCCCGATCCCCATCGGGTCGAGGCCGATACGGTCGCTCGAGCCGGCCAGCTGGGCGGTGACCGCCGCGACGGTGCCGACGACGATGGAGGCCAGCGCGCCAGGGGTGTTCGCCTTCTTCCACCACACCGCGCAGACGTAGACCGGGACGAAGGCCGCCCCGAGCACGCTGGTGGCGAAGACGACGATCTCGAACACGCCGGGCGGCTCGGTGATCGCGAGGATGACGCCGATGACACCGAGCACCAGGACGGTCAGACGGGAGACCATGACCGCGGAGCTCTCGCTCACCCGCGTCTTGCGGAAGCGCGTGAACAGGTCGTGCGCGGCGATCGTCCCCGCCTGCAGCAGCAGGGCGTCGGCGGTCGACATGATCGCGGCCATGATCGCCGCCATGACGATGCCCAAGGCGAAGGAGGGCAGGACCATCGCCGCGACCTCGAAGATGGCCAGCTCCGGGTTGGACAGGCTCGGGACGATGACCAGGGCCATCATGCCGATGAGGTATGCCGCAGGGATGAACAGCAGGTTGAAGCCGGTCGCGTAGAGCCCGGCTCGGCGCGCGACCGAGGGGCGCCGCATGGCCATGTGGCTGACGTTGACGTGGGGCCAGCCCATATAGCCGATCGAGAAGATCAGCACAGCGCCGATGATGATGCCCCACTCGCCGAGGAACTGCTGCTCGGCGCCCCACATGGTGAGCAGGTTGGCGTTGGCCTCGCCGATGGCCTCGTGGCCGGCGGTGAGGCCGCCGACGTACTGCAGCGTCGCGATGAGGATCCACAGCATGCCGATGACCATGATGATCGCCTGCACGAAGTCGGTGTAGGCGACGGCCAGGTAACCGCCCAGGAAGGTGTAGCCCACGATGACGCCGACCGCGACGACGATCGACCAGCTCACCGACAGGCCGGTGACCATCGCGAGGCCCTGACCGCCGGCCAGGAACTGCGCGAGCACGTAGAAGAACATGCAGAACAGCGCAACGGCCGCGGAGATGGCGCGGGTCCAGGGGGAGGGGTAACGGTGCTCCAGGTAGCCGATCGAGGTGATCGAGCCGAGCATGGCCGAGAGTTTGCGCATCCGCCGCCCGAGGATGGACAGGTTGAGCACACCGCCACCAACGTCGCCGAGCGCGTACCACATACTGAAATATCCCTGCGTGTAGCCGAGGGAGCCAGCTCCGAGGAACATGTAGCCGGACATGGACGAACTCTGCAGCCGGAGCGCGGTGACCGCTGGGCCCAGGCTTCGGTCGGCCAGCAGGAACCCCTCCTCGGTCGTCGTCTTGCGACGGGCGGCCCACACGCCGATGCCGAGCATCGCGATGAAGTAGATGACCAGGAAGGCGAGCTCGACGCTCATGAGCTCACCTCTCCCCGGTCGCCGGTGACGTCGTCGACGTCCTCGACGGCCCACGAGCTCGTGGTGAAGTAGAAGACCAGGGTGTAGACCACCCAGAAGCCCAGGACGCCGACCATGATGGACGTCGTCGTGGCTGGTAGACCGAACATGATGTGGTTCTCCAATCGTCGTGGTCCGAGGCGCGGTGCTCAGGCCACGTACTTGTCGGCGAGGTTCAGGGCGTCGTCCAGGACCGCCAGGCCGGCGATCAGGTCCTCGTCGGTGATGTTGATCGGGGGGACGATGTGGACGCGGTTGAAGTTGACGAAGGGGAGCACACCGCCGGCCTTGAGGGCCTTGGTGACCTCGGTCATCGCCTCGGAGGAGCCGCCGTAGGGGGCCATCGGCTCCTTGGTCTCGCGGTTCTTGACCAGCTCGACCGCCCAGAAGCAGCCCAGGCCGCGCACGTCGCCGACGCTCGGGTGGCGCTCGGCGATCTCGCGCAGGCGCGGACCGATGACCTCCTGGCCCAGGCGGGCGGCGTGCTCGACCATCCCCTCGTCCCGCATCGCGTTGATCGTGGCGACCGCGGCCGCGCAGGCCAGCGGGTGGCCGGAGTAGGTCAGGCCGCCGGGGTAGACCCGCTCGTCGAAGGTCGCGGCGATCTCCTGGCTGATGACGACGCCGCCGAGCGGGACGTAGCCGGAGTTGACGCCCTTGGCGAAGGTGATGAGGTCCGGCGTGATGTCCCAGTGGTCGAAGGCGAACCACGCACCGGTGCGGCCGAAGCCGGCCATGACCTCGTCCGCGATCAGCACGATGCCGTAGCGCCTGGTGATCTCGCGGACGCCGGCGAGGTAGCCGACCGGGGGCACGTAGATGCCCGCGGTGCCCGGGATCGTCTCGAGGATGAGCGCGGCGATGTTCTGGGCGCCCTCGAGGACGATCAGGTCCTCCAGGTGGCGCAGCGCGCGCTCGGTCTCCTCCACCTCGGTGGTGGAGCCGAAGTAGCTGCGGTAGGTGTAGGCCGGCATGAAGTGCACCACGCCCTCGGCCGACTGGTCGTTGGCGAACCGGCGCGGGTCACCGGTGACGTTGACGGCCAGCTGGGTGCCGCCGTGGTAGCTGCGGTAGGCCGAGAGCACCTTCTGCCGGCCGGTGTGCAGCCGCGCCATCCGGATGGCGTGCTCGTTGGCGTCGGCGCCGCCGTTGGTGAAGAAGACCTTGTCCATGCCTTCGGGCGCCAGCTCGGTGATCAGGCGGGCGGCCTCGGAGCGGGCGTCGTTGACGTGCTGGGGGGCGATCGTGCACAGGGTCCCGGCCTGCTCCTGCACCGCGGCGACGACGGCCGGGTGCTGGTGGCCGACGTTGGTGTTGACCAGCTGGGAGGACAGGTCGAGCAGGCGGTTGCCCTCCCCGTCCCAGATGTAGGAGCCGGAGGCGGCCAGCACGGTCATCGGCTTGAGGGTCGCCTGGGCGGACCAGGAGTGGAAGACGTGGGCGCGGTCGAGCTCGTAGGCGCGACGGCCGTTCTCGATGTCGGTGCTCGACACGGCGGTCGTCTCGAGGGTCATGGTGTGATCTCCTTGGAGGTGCTCGGGGGTATGGGGTCTCAGACGTTGGTGGGGAAGCCCAGCTGGAGGCCGGCGTGGCTGGGGTCCAGCCAGCGCGAGGTGATGACCTTGCCGCGGGTGAAGAAGTGGACGCCTTCCATGCCGTGGGCGTGCGTGTCGCCGAAGAGGCTGTTCTTCCAGCCGCCGAAGGAGTAGTAGGACATCGGGACCGGGATGGGCACGTTGACGCCCACCATCCCGACCTCCACCTCGTTGGAGAACCTCCGGGCGGCGCCGCCGTCGTTGGTGAAGATCGCGGTGCCGTTGCCGAAGGGGTTGGCGTTGATGAGGCCCAGGCCCTCCGTGCAGGAAGAAGCCGTCGCCCTCGGCGTCCGGGTCGCCGGTGCGGCCGTCGAGGACGAGGTCGACCCCGTCGGCCTCCCCGGCGTCGACGTAGCCGGCGACCTTGTCGCGGTGCTCGCCGGTGATGAGCGGGCCCATGTCGGTCTCCCGGGTGCCGTCGCCCACGCGCAGGTCCTCGGCCCGCTCGGCGATCTTGGCGACCAGCTCGTCGGCGATCGAGTCGACCGCGACGACCGCCGAGATCGCCATGCAGCGCTCGCCGGCGGCTCCGTAGCCGGCGCTGACCGCGGCGTCGGCCGCCAGGTCCAGGTCGGCGTCGGGCAGCACCAGCATGTGGTTCTTCGCCCCGCCCAGGGCCTGCACCCGCTTGCCGTTGGAGGTGGCCTGCTCGTAGACGTACTTCGCGATCGGGGTCGACCCGACGAACGAGACGGACGCGACCTGCGGGTCCGACAGGAGGGTGTCGACCGCCTCCTTGTCGCCGTGCACGACGTTGAAGACGCCGTCGGGCAGGCCAGCCTCCTTCCACAGCCCGGCCAGCCAGTTGGCCGCCGACGGGTCCTTCTCGGAGGGCTTGAGCACCACGGTGTTGCCGGCGGCGATCGCGACGGGGAAGAACCACATCGGCACCATCGCCGGGAAGTTGAAGGGGGAGATGATCGCCGCCACGCCCAGCGGCTGCCGCACGGAGTGGACGTCGACGCCGGTCGAGGCGTTCTCGGTGAAGTCGCCCTTGAGCAGGTGCGGCATGCCGCAGGCGAACTCCACGACCTCCTGGCCGCGGCTCACCTCGCCGAGCGCGTCGGACAGGACCTTGCCGTGCTCCTCGGTGATGATCGCCGCGAGCTCGCCCTTGCGCTCGTTGAGCAGCTCGCGGAAGCGGAAGACGACGTTGGTGCGCCTGCTCAGGGACGCGTCGCGCCAGGCGGGGAACGCCTCCGCCGCGGCGGCCACGGCCTCGCGCACCTGCTCCGCGGGCGCGAGCTCCACGCGGCGCACGACCTTGCCGGTCGCCGGGTTGTGCACGTCGCCGAAGCGTGCGTCGGGACGGGTGGGGGAGGTCTGGCCGTTGATCCAGTGGCCGACGGTCTGCATCCGGGCTCCTTCGGTGGTGGACGCCGCCGCGGTGACGTCCGCGGGCATGCGTCGACAGTGACGATGACGATGACGCTCAGCGTGGCGCCGCTGGCCGTCGGTGAAAACGGCCAAGGTGTCAAGACTTCACTCAAGACACGTGACACACTGTCGGCATGGAGACGACGGGCCGTGCCGCGCGACGCGTGACGGTCGGCTCGCTCCTGGGTCTGGCCGAGGTCCGGGCCGGGGCGCCGGAGGTGCTGACCGCCGGTGCCGACCTCGACGTGCCGGTGCGCTGGGTGCACGTGGCGGACACCGAGGGCATCGGCGCCCTCATCGAGGGCGGCGAGCTGGTCCTGAGCACGGCGGCGGGGTTCCGCTCGTCCACCGCCCGGGTGCGGCGCTTCCTGCAGGACCTGGCGGGCGCGGGCGCCGCCGGGGTGCTGATCGAGCTGGTCGACGAGGACGGCCGGCCCGACAGCGCCGCCGTCGCCAGGCTGCGCCGCGCCGCGGAGGGCACCACCCTGCCGGTCATCGTCCTGCGCCGGCGCATCAAGTTCGTCCGCGTCACCCAGGCCGCCCACCGGCTGCTCATCGGTGAGCAGCTCGACCAGGTCGACCGGTTCCGGCACGTGCACGAGCTCTTCACCCGGCTCAACCTGGACTCGGCCGACGAGCAGACGATCCTGGAGGCGGCCGCGCGCCTGGTCGGGGGCCCGGTCGTCCTCGAGGACGTCGCGCACCGGGTGCTCCTCGCGGCCGGCGGCGAGCCTGCCGAGGACGACGACCAGTCGCTCACCGGCTGGGGCGACCGGGCCGGCATGCCGGGCCATGCGCCGGTCGGCCCGGGGAGCCAGGTGTGGGGCCGGCTGGTGGCACCGCGCATGGAGGCCACCGACGTGGCGGGCATCTACGTGCTGGAGCGGGCCGGACAGGCCCTGGCGCTGGCCCGGATGGCTGCCCGCGACGAGGAGGACCTGCTGCGGCGGGCCCGCGCCGGGTTCCTCCAGGCGCTCATGGCCGAGGACCTCGACGAGGACCAGGCGCAGGCGCGGGCGTCCGACCTCGGCCTGCGGCACGCCGAGGTCTACGTGCCCGTGGTGGCGCACCTGGCCGCGGACCCGGAGGAGGACGTGACCCAGGTCCAGCTCCACGAACGGGCGGCGGTGGACGCCTGGCTCGGCGCGGGCCGGTCGCTGGGCGTGGACCTGCTGACCACGAGCGTGCGCAACGGCTCCGTGGCCCTGCTGCTGGGGCTGGCCGCAGAGGAGGGCGCGGTCGACGCCACGCTGAGCCGGATGACCGCGCTGGTCGAGGAGCGGACCGGTGTGGCCGAGCCCCGGCGGGCTCGGGGCAGCACACCGGGGATCTGGACCGTGGGGGTCGGACCGGCCGGGTCGACGCTCGTGCGGGGGGCTGCGGGCCTGGGCGAGGCCGACCAGGTCGCCCGGGCCGCCGCGGTCACCCAGACCAGACGCCTGCCGTTCTACCGGTTCGCCGACGTCCGGCTGCGCGGCCTGGTCGCGCTCCTGGCCGACGACCCCAGGGTGCGCACCTTCGGCGAGGCCGAGCTCGGTCCGCTGCTCGACGGTCGCCCGCCGTGGGGGCTCGACCTGCTCGCGCTCTACCTCGCCCACGGCGGCAACAAGAGCGAGGTGGCCCGGGCGGCGCACCTGAGCAGGCAGGCGCTCTACGCCCGCCTCCGCCGCCTCGAGGAGGTGCTCGGCGTGTCCCTCGACGACCCGGAGTCCCGCACGGCCCTCCACCTCGCGGTGCTCTGGTCGCGCCTGCGCCCCCGGCCTTAGCGGCGCCCTAGCGGTCGGCCTGTCGGTAGAC
Source organism: Acidobacteriota bacterium (assembly GCA_003577095.1). Classification (GTDB taxonomy): domain Bacteria; phylum Actinomycetota; class Actinomycetes; order Actinomycetales; family Dermatophilaceae; genus Ornithinicoccus. Next base: position 36 of record QEUR01000177.1, on the reverse strand, counting down.
GGCCACGGCCAGGGCCAGCGCCGGCAGCAGGTCGGC
>QEUR01000176.1 GCA_003577095.1 Acidobacteriota bacterium | reverse complement strand
GCAGCGCCTCGTCGAGAGGGTCGTGGCGGCCGGGCTGAAGGCCAAGCCCGAGCTCGGCATCCAGATCGGCTCCGGCGGCGACTCCTCCGAGGCCGAGCTGGCGGCCGAGGGCGCCAAGGACGTCGGCGACCTCATCGATCGCGGCAGGCGGGCCCTGGAGGCCGGCGCGGAGATCATCATGATCGAGTCCGAGGGCATCACCGAGAACGTCGGCAGCTGGAACACCGGCGCCGCCGCCGCGATCATGAACGGCCTCGGGATGGAGAACGTCATGTTCGAGGCCGCGGACGGGCCGGTCTTCGAGTGGTACGTCAAGAACTACGGCAACGAGGTCAACCTCTTCGTCGACCACAGCCAGATCCTGCAGCTCGAGGGGCTGCGGCAGAACATCTGGGGCAACAAGTCCACGTGGGGCCGGGTGATCAACCCCACCTGATCAACCGTCCAGCGCGAGCAGCTCGACCAGGGAGCGGGCCTCCTGCGCGCAGACCCCGCACGCCGACAGGTGCACCTGCAGGGGCACGTCGGTGTGCCGGGGGTCGGCGAGCACCGCCTCGGCGTAGGCGTCCAGCCGCTCGAAGCACTCGTCGCAGGAGAGGTAGGGCGCGCTGTCGAGCAGGAGGCTGGCGACCTGGTCGGAGGTCAGCCCCGCGCGTGGGTCGTGGTGGGTCATCGGGTGCTCCCGCCGGGCAGGTGGTCGAGGAATCCGTCCTCCGCGAGCCGCGCCCGCAACCGCTGGCGGGCGTCGTGGAGGGTCTTGTAGAGGGCGTTGCGGTTGCTGCCGAGACGCTCGGCCAGCACGTCGATGGGGACCTCCTCGACGAGGAGGGCCAGGGCGACGCGCCGCTGGTGCGGCGTGAGAGCGTCGGCGATCGCCGCCCTGATCGCGGCCGCCAGGTCGTGGCCCTCGCTCACCCCGGCCGGCGTCGCGGCCCGGTCGACGACCGTCAGCCGGTCGGACAGCGGCACCTCGCGGTGCCGCCAGGCCTGCTTGCGCACCGCCGCGCCGCCGTGCAGGATCCCGAACTTGTAGGCCCAGGTGGTGAACCGGCTGCGCCCCTCGAAGCTGTCGAGACGGCGCAGGACGTCGACCAGCGCGTCGTCGGCGGCCTGCTGCGCGAGATCCTCCAGGTCGCCCGCGCCGGCACGGGGGAGCTGGTGACGCAGACTCCATACCTGGTGCCTGGTCGCCCGCAGGAGCAGCCCGCGCAGCCGCAGCACCGCGGCGCGGCCGGCACCGTCGGGGTCGCGCAGCTCGCCGACCCACGGGTCGTCAGCGGCCCACGAGGCCCTGGCGCGCGCGGTGTCCACGCCCACGACGTCGTCGCTCACGACTGTCATCGTGCCACGCCCGGGTCCATGACCTGTTGGTGCCGCGGTGCGGACAGGTCTTACCCGCTCCTGCAGACGGAGGTAAGACCGCGCGCCCGACGGACACCAACAGACATGACCCGCCACACCGAGAGGACACTCCCATGACGACCGCCAGCCCGACCCGCCCCCAGCACGCGACCGGCACCACCGGGGTGGGCGCAGACCGCGCCTTCACGCTGCTGCGCACCATCTTCACCGTCGCGCCGATCATCTTCGGCCTGGACAAGTTCTTCAACCTGCTCGCCGACTGGGGCGTCTACCTGGCGCCCTGGATCGACCGGATCGTCCCCGGCAGCACCCACGTCGACATGATGATGGTCGGCGTGATCGAGATCGTCGCCGGCATCGTGGTCGCCGTCGTCCCCCGCTGGGGCGCGCTGCTGGTCACCGCCTGGCTGGCCGGCATCATCATCAACCTGGTGAGCGTGGGCGCCTACCTCGACGTCGCCCTGCGCGACTTCGGCCTGCTCGTGGCCGCGCTCGCGCTGGCCGCGCTCGCCTTCGACCGGGAGAGGCACACCGCCTGAGGCCCGACCTCCGGCAGCCGCACCTCACCCGGCCGCGCCTCACCTGTCGTGGACGATCTGCTGCACGCAGTCCTGAGCCGGCCCGGCATACCTCTCCGGGAAGGTGACCGCGCAGCCGATCGTCCACGCGGCGCCCTCGAGCCGGCGCAGCCGGCGCCACGGGGCCAGCTCCTCGGGCGCCGGCACCGGCCGTCCGGCCATCCGGCAGTATGCCGTGAGCGCCGCCTCCCCGTAGGCCGGCGTCGGCTGGCCGGCCAGGACCGTCAGGTCCCACAGCAGCGGCCCGCGACAGCTCTCCTCCAGGTCGGTCCAGCGCCAGGTGCCCTGCTGGTCGCGCAGGAGGTTGCCGCGGTGGGCGTCACCGTGGAGCAGCACGGGCGGACCACCCAGCCCCTCGACCGCCGAGAGCGCCGCCTCGTGCTCCCGGGCAAGCACCGCGCGGGTGGCCGCGTCGATCACGCCGTGGTCGAGGGCCCGGTCCAGCGGCTCGGTCACCAGCTCGCGGACGATCGGCATGACCGGCAGCTCCCCGCCCTTCCCGGCGAGGGTGCGGTGCCACGCGAGCAGGGCGGCCGCCGCCTCCTCGGGGCCGGCACGCTCCGGCTGGTCGCCGACGTCCGTCCAGAGGGTCACCCACAGCCCGTCGACCTCGTGCGGGCCCGGGTCGGCGTGCGCCGGGGCGACCACGGGAGCCCCGGCCGCGGCGGCGATCCGCCCCGTGGTCACCTCTCGGTGCAGCCACTCCTCGGGGCGACGACGCTGCCAGGCGGTGTGGGTCGACACGCGCGCGACCACGCCGGTGCCGGGCAGGCGCAGCATCAGCGACCCGCGGTCGGAGAGCACCTCGGGCGCGACGTCGCCCAGGCCGAGGTCGCGGGCGATCGTCCGGGCGGCGTCGAGCCCGCGACGACGGACCGGCCAGGGACTCTGGGGAGGTGCGCTCATGGACGCATCCTCCCAGGTCAGGACCGCGGACTGGCCTCGGTGCGGCGGAGATCCTCGGCGAGGACCCCGGCCAGCCCCTCGAACTGGTGGCCGCCGCGCGGGTGCAGGGTGGTCCGTGCCGACGGAAGTCTCGCGGCGTGCAGCGCCAGGTGGGTGTGCGGGACGACCTCGTCGTCCTCGCAGTGGTGGAGCGAGAGCCCGGTCGTCGGCTCCGGTCCGTCGTAGGCGTAGTCCTCGACGTCCCAGCCGTCGACGCCCCAGTCGGGCATCGCGAGGAGGACGGCGCGCGCGGGCGTCCGGCCTCCCCCGCCGGGTGATCCTTCGCCGAGGACCCGGAGGAGGACGGAGGCCCCGAACGAGTGCGCGACGAGCAGGTCGTCGCGGTCCGCCGCGGCGAAGGCTCGCCGGACCGCCGCCCCCCACGCCGCGTAGGACATGTCCTCCTCGGGCAGGAGCGGCATCGACACCTCCGCGCCGACCGCCTCCCCGACCGCGTCCGCGAGGCCGCGGTCCTCGACCTGTGCGCCGGCGCCGTGGAGGAAGAGCAGCGTCATCGCTCCCCCTGCCACGCCGCCGAGGCAGTGGCACGTAGCGTGGTCGGCTCCACCCCCGACGCACCCGACGTCGCCCGAGCCTCCGGAGGCCCGATGCCGCACCACAGCCCGTCCGCCCCGCTGCCCCGTCTGCTGGTCGCGGCGCCCGCGTCGGGTCAGGGCAAGACCACGGTCGCGACCGGCCTGATGGCGGCGCTCGCCGGTCGTGGCCTGGCCGTGGCACCGGCGAAGGTGGGGCCGGACTACGTCGACCCGGGCTTCCACGCGCTCGCGACCGGGCGGCCGGGGCGCAACCTGGACCCGTGGCTGACGTCGGAAGAGCTGCTGGCACCCCTGCTCCTGCACGGCGCGCGCACGCCGCGGCCTGCGGACGTCGTGGTGGTGGAGGGCGTCATGGGTCTCTTCGACGGCCGGCTCGGCACGGAGGGGTTCGCGTCCAGCGCCCACGTCGCACGCCTGACGGCCACGCCGGTGCTGCTGGTCGTCGACGCCTCGGCGAGCTCGCGGACCGTCGGGGCGGTGGTCGCCGGGATGGTGGGTTTTGATCCTGGCCTGCACGTCGGCGGGGTGGTCCTCAACCGGATCGCGTCGGAGCAGCACGAGGCCGAGGTGCGCTCGGCGGTCGAGTCGGTCGGCGTGCCTGTCGTCGGGGCGCTGCGCCACCACGAGGCGTTGACCATGCCGTCCCGCCATCTCGGGCTGGTGCCCGCGGCGGAGCGCCACGAGGCCGCTGAGTCGGTCCGCGCGATCGGCGAGGCGGTGGCGCGGGGCGTCGACCTCGAGGCCGTCCTCGAGGTGGCCCGCTCCGCACCGGCGCTGGACGCAGAGCCGTGGTCGCCGCAGGAGGCGCTCGCCGAGGCGGGGTGGACTCCATACCTCTCGGAGTCCCGACCCGTGGTGGCGGTCGCCGGTGGCGCCGCCTTCACCTTCAGGTATGCCGAGACGACCGAGCTCCTCGAGGCCGCCGGGTGCGAGGTGGTCGAGGTCGACCCGCTCAGCGACGCGGCTCTTCCGGAGGGGGTGGCAGGGATCTACCTCGGGGGCGGCTTCCCCGAGGTGCACGCGGAGAAGCTGGCCGGCAACGAGGGGTTCCTAGGATCGCTGCGGGCCGCCGTGGAGGCTGGCGTCCCCACGGTGGCGGAGTGCGCGGGGATGCTCTACCTCGCCCGCAGCCTGGACGGGCGGCCGATGGCCGGGGTGCTCCCGACCGACGCGACGATGCGGCCGGGGCTGCGGCTGGGCTACGACCGGCTCGTGGCGCCGGTGGACTCGGTGCTCGGGCCGGCGGGCACGCGGGTGACGAGCCACGAGTTCCACCGGACCGGGTGCGAGCCGGCGGCTGCGGAGGCTGGCGGGACGGAGGGTGCGGAGGGTGCGGAGGGTGCGGGCTGGCTCGTCGGGCCGGAGGGGCGCCCCGACGGGTTCGCGCTCGACCCGGCGGGGACGGGGCGCGCGACCGTGCACGCGACTTATCCCCACCTCCACTGGGCCGGGGCGCCCGGTGTCGCGGCATCCTTCGCGCGGGCGGTGTATGAAGGAAGGGCGAGGAGGTGACGCCATGACCAGGCCGAAGGTGCGGGTCAAGCGGATCTACGACGACCCGAGCGCCGACGACGGCGCCCGGGTGCTCGTCGACCGCATCTGGCCGCGCGGGATGAGCAAGGAGCGCGCGCACCTCGACGAGTGGCTCAAGGCGGTGGCGCCCTCGACGGAGCTGCGCACCTGGTACAAGCATGATCCCGACCGGTGGGAGGAGTTCGGGCGGCGCTACGAGCAGGAGCTCGACGGCGACGGCGACCAGGCCGAGGCCTTCGCGCGGCTCCGCACGCTGCAGAACGAGGGACGCGTCACCCTGCTCACCGCCAGCCGTGCGGTCGACATCAGCGAGGCGCAGGTGCTCGCGGAGCTGCTCAACGGGGAGCGATAGCGGCGGGCTTCCCACCCAGCGCCCTGAGGGCACGACGTGCCGCGGGCCTGGCTCGTCAGTCGTGCGTGCCGGCGCCGGGTGTCTCGTCGTGCCGGGTCTCGTCGGTCTGGGATGAGGCGGCGTGGTCGTCGTTGTCCTGGCTCCTGGTGGTGTTGAGGAGGTTGTCGAGGGTGGGTTGGTGGGGGTGGGGTCCGGGGCGGGTGGTGCTGGTGGTGGGGTCGGTGTGGTCGAGGGTGAGCCAGTCGCCCAGGCCGAGGCGGGGGCGTCGGGCGCGGTCTCGTGGGCCGTGGGTGGTGCGGGTGTGGTCGGCCAGGGCGGCCTGGAGGGCCTGGGCGGCGGTGTCGCGGGCGTCGGCGAGGTCGTGGTGGCCGCGATGGTCGAGGTAGGTGCGGTAGTCGTGGACGCGGGTGGTCACGACCTGTCCCAGGAGGGTGGTGATGGTCAGGTCGCGGCGGGCGCCGATGGTGACCTGCCACTGCTGGTCGGTCTTGTACCGGTGGGGTCGTTTTGCGAGCAGGGCCAGGTTGGTCTCGGTGGTGGGGCCGCCGGCCCACCCGTGGGGGGTCACGTGGTCCAGCTCCCCGCCGGGGGCGGTGGTGCGGGGGCCGGGGGCGCGGGAGTAGACGTCGGCGGCGATGACCTGGCGGCGCATGTCCGCATCCGGTCTGTAGGTGGTGATGGTGCGTTCGACCAGGCGCCCGTCGCGGGGGTCGGTGACCAGCCGGTGCAGGGTGGTGCCGGGCAGCAGCGCGAGCTCGCGGGCCTGCCCGTCGGTGATGAAGAACGGCGTGGCGCCGAGCACCTCGGCCACCCCACCCCGACCACGTCCACGGCGGCCACGACGGGCGCCGTCCTGGTGATGGGCAGAGTCCTGCCCGGGTCCGTCGGGTGCGTGTTCGACGCGCTGGTCCTGCGGTCGGTGGGCAGAGTCCTGCCCAGGGTCGGCGGAGGATCTGCCGGCCGGACCTGTCCGGAGGCAGAGTCCTGCCCAGGGCCGCCGGGCCGGTGTCCGGGCCCCTCACCTCCTGGTTGGGGGTGGGTGGCGTCCAGGGGTCCGCAGCAGTGCGCGCAGAGGGGGAAGCCGCCGGCCAGGGTGGCCCAGGGGACGATGACCTGCAGGGCGACCGGGGGCTGGGCGTTGACCGCCCGGGCCAGGGTCTGCATGTCCTCCGGGGCGATCAGCTCGTCGAACAGCACCCCCTGGTCGTCCTGGCCGGCCCCGCAGCAGCAACCGCCCCGCGCACCGGCGCCCGCGCCCTCCCCGGTGCCCTGCGCGGCGTCACCAGCGCCGACGTCGCCGGCGTGCTCACCGGTGTGCTCGTCGGTGTGGGCGTGCGGGTGGGTCTGGGCGGTGGTGTCGGTGGGGTCGGGGTCGTCGGTGTGGTCGGGGGCGGGGTTGACCGTGTTGTTCTTGCCCAGGGGGATGGTGGAGTTGATGAGGATGCCCAGGGGCAGGTCGGTGCGCAGCTGGGCCAGGGTGCGGGGGTCGCCACAGGCGCGCAGGCCCCGCGCGGCCCGGTCGAGGCGTTCGCCGGCGGCGACGACCGCGGGTGCGGGA
>QEUR01000175.1 GCA_003577095.1 Acidobacteriota bacterium | reverse complement strand
CCGCCCACGACGATCGCCGAGCTCGAGATCGCCCTCGACGTCATGGTGCAGGCCGACGTCGAGCCGTTCTGGCGCGCGGTGCTCGGCTACGGCGAGAAGGGTGCCGGCGACGACGGCGAGCTCGTGGACCCCGCGGGCCGGTTGCCGACGCTGTGGTTCCAGCAGATGGACGAGCCGCGCACGCAGCGCAACCGCTTCCACCTGGACCTGACCGTCCCGCACGACGTCGCCGAGGAGCGGCTGGCCCGCGCGCTCGGCGCGGGCGGGAGGCTCGTCAGCGACGAGCACGCGCCCTCGTGGTGGGTGCTGGCCGACGCCGAGGGCAACGAGGTCTGCCTCTGCACCTGGCAGGGCCGCGGCACGGCCTGAGATGCAGGCCCCGCCCCCGCCGGCGCCGCGCTCAGCCCTTCGCGTCCTCCTCCGGAGCGGTCAGCCCCAGCACCGGCGGTAGCTCGCGCGGCTCCTCCCCGAGGACGTGCTCGGCGAGGAAGGCGGACACCACGGCATACCAGACCTTGGCGTGCTGCGGGGAGAGGATCCAGTGGTTCTCCGCGGGGAAGTAGAGGAACCGGTGGACCGTCGAGCCGTCCTCCGCGGCCGGGAGTCCGGAGCGGGAGAGCAGCTCGTACCACAGGCGCAGGCCCTCGCCGATCGGCACCCGGTAGTCCTTGTCCCCGTGGATGACGAGCATCGGCGTGACGATGTCCTCCACGAACCGGTGCGGGCTGTTGGCCAGGCTCATCTCCGGCGTCATCTCGCGCTGCCAGTAGAACGCGGCGTCGGTCGTCGGCCCGAACCCCTCCAGCTCCCACAGCGAGGCGTGCGTGACGATCGCCCGGAACCGGTCGGTGTGCCCCGCGACCCAGTTGGCCATGTAGCCGCCGAACGAGCCGCCCATCGCCGCGGTCCGCGAGGCGTCGACGTCGTCGCGGGCGACCACGGCGTCGGTGATCGCCATCAGGTCGGTGTAGGGCGCCTCGCCCCACGCTCCCCAGCCGCGCTGGATGAAGTCCTGCCCGTAGCCGGTCGACAGGGCGGGGTCGGGCATGAGGACGGCATACCCCTGGGCGACGAGCAGCCAGGGGTTCCACCGCCAGGACCAGGCGTTCCACGAGCCCAGGGGCCCGCCGTGGATCCAGAGCAGCAGCGGATGCCCCTGCGCCGGTGCCTCGCCCTCGGGCAGGGCCAGCCAGCCGCGCACCCGCGTGCCGTCCTCGGCGGTGGTCTCCACGTCCTCGAGCCGCCCGGGCACCGCCGGACGCTCGACCGGGCTCGGCAGCGCGGTGACCTCGCCGGTCTCCAGGTCCAGGCGCGCTGGCTCGCTGGGGAAGGTGTAGGAGCTGCGCAGCCCGTAGGCCACCCGGCCGCCCGGGTCGACGACGAGGTCGCTCCAGGCGGCGTCGTCGTGGGTGAGCTGGGTGACCTCGCTGGTGGCCACGTCGACCCGGAAGACCGGCCGGCGCCCGTCCTGGTCGGCCAGCACCAGCACCGCCGACCCGTCGGGGGTCCAGGCGACCGGCGTGGCCCACGCGTCCCAGTCGGGGGCCAGCGGGGTCGTCTCGCCGGTGCTGGTGTCGATCAGGTGCATGCGCGGCTGCGGGGGCAGCGTCGGGGTGGTGACGCGGTCGACGACGATCACCGCGCGCGTGCCGTCGGGGCTGACGGGGCCGGCCTCGACCTCGGTCCCGTCCCGGTCGAGGAGGGTATGCCGTTCGCCGGACCCCACGTCGATCCTCACCAGGGCGGAGCGGGTCTCGGCGCGCGCCATCGGCACCGGCACCGAGAGCAGGGCGAAGGAGCCGTCGGGGGAGAGCACCGGGTGCGGCTCGTGGAGCGGGGCGCCCAGTCCGCCGGTGAGCAGCCGCAGGCGCCGCGGGGGCGTGCGGTCGACCGTGCCGGGCAGCGGCGCGGGCGGCTCCTCCTCCGCGGCCGGGTCGTCGTCGGGGCCGGACGCCGGGTCTGCCCCTGCCCCCTCGCCCTCCGGCGCCTCCTCGAGCGCGAAGACCTGCGGGCGCGCCGGACCCAGGTCGTGGTCCCAGTAGCGCACGGGGTAGCCGCTGTGCAGGATCGCGTCGACCCCGCCCTCCTTGCGCAGCTCGAAGAGAGTCGCGTGCTGCTCCTCATCCGAGGCGCCGGGCAGCACCCCGGCGGTGACGAGCACCACGTCGGCGTCGCGGGCGCAGGTCACCCCGCCCACGCCGCCGGGCCGGCTGAGCACCACGCGCGCCTCGCCGCCGTGCGCCGGGATCAGCCACAGCGCGGCGCGCGGCTCCTCCTCGTCGGCGTCTGGGTCCGGGCGCGCGGACGTGAAGTAGAGGTCACCGGAGGCGCTGAAGGCGGCGCCGGCCTCGCCCTTGGCGCTGCGGGTGATCCGGTGCGCGGGGCGCTCGCCGGTCGGGTCGACCTCCCACACCGCCGAGGAGTAGCCGGTGCCCTTGCGGTTGACGGTGGCCACCGTCGTGACCAGCCGGGTGCCGTCGGGCGACACGGCCAGCCCGGACAGCCGGGGCACCGCGACGTAGTGGTCGAGGTCGTGGAAGGGAGTCGACGGTGAGCTCATGATCCTTTCCTAGCATCGAGGACCGACCGACGCGCGCGCACCCGCGGCAGCGCACCGCATACCCCGGAATCAAATCCGCCCGCCGGGACGTTGCACACGACGGAGAGAGGAGACTGACACCTGTGACGACGCACTCGCCGCTGTTCCGCCTGGAGGCCGACGCCGCGCGCCAGCCCCAGCCCGCCCCGCTGCTCTTCGTGGCGCTCGAGGGCTTCCTCGACGCCGGGCAGGTGCGCTCCACGCTCGCCGAGCACCTGCTGGACACCCTCGAGCACGAGGTGGTGGCCAGCTTCGCCGTCGACGAGCTGGTGGACTACCGCTCGCGCCGGCCGCTGATGACCTTCGACTCCGACCACTACGCCGACTACGACGACCCCTCGCTGGTCCTCTACCGGATGACCGACGCCGTCGGCGAGCCGTTCCTGCTGCTGCACGGCGTCGAGCCGGACTTCCGCTGGGAGGGCTTCGTCGAGGCGGTGCGCCAGCTGGGCCTGGCCTTCGGCGTGCGACGGGTCGTCAGCGCCCACGGGATCCCGATGGCGGTCCCGCACACGCGTCCGGTGGGCATGACCCGCTTCGCCAGCGACCGTGAGCTCCTGGGTGAGCACACCCCGATCTTCGGCTCGGTCAAGGTCCCCGGCAGCGCCGACGCCCTGCTGCACCTGCGGCTGGCCGAGGCCGGCCTGACCACGATGGGCGTGGCCGTGCACGTGCCGCACTACCTGGCCGAGGCGCAGTTCGGCGACGCGGTGGTGGCCGCGGCCGACGCCGTCATGGACCTCACCGGCCTGGTGCTGCCGACCGCCGAGCTCGTCTCCGCCGCCGCGCTCACCCGCAGCCGCATCGAGGCCGAGCTGGAGCAGAACGAGGAGGCCCGCGAGGTCGTCGAGGGGCTCGAGCAGCGCTACGACCACTTCGTGGAGGGTCAGCGCCGCCGCAGCCTGCTCGCCGCCGAGGCCGCCAAGCTGCCCAGCGCCGACGAGATCGGCGAGGCGCTCGAGGCCTTCCTGGCCGACCCCGGTGTCGCCGGTCCGGCGCCCCAGGAGCCGGGCGAGGGCACCGACAGCAGGGACTCCTGAGCGCTCAGTCCGGCACCTGGTCGTCCGGGTGCCGGGCGTCGGGGTGCCAGGCGTCCGCCTGCCGGACGGGCTCCCGCGCTGGGAGGCCCGGATCCAGGCGCCGTGCGGGAACGCGGAACGACTCCAGACGGCGCCGCCGGACGCGCGCGACCACGCTCCAGCCAGCCAGCACCAGGCCCAGGGCCAGCAGCGCCGCGCCCGCGAGCACGCCGGTCGTGCCGCGCAGGCCGGTCGACGACGTCGCCTGCGCGTGCGGACCGACGTGGAACTCCTGGGCCGGCTCGCACGAGACCGTGACCTCGCCGGTCAGACCTTCCGGGCTGCGCGCCAGCTCGTGGTATGTCGTGCCGCCCACCTGCACCCCGTAGCCGTCCACCGGCCGCAGCAGCGTCGTCCCGCCCGCGGTGCACACCGCCGAGGCGTAGGCCGCAGGGCCGGCCGACCACAGCGAGAACCCGTCCGCTCCGACCCCGACCGTCACCTCCTGCGCGGGTGCCGCGAGCCGGACCTCCTGCCCCTGCGCAAGCCCGCTCAGCCCGAGCCAGAGCAGCACCGCCCCCGCCACCGTCGCCAGCGCGGCGACGACGCCCGGCACCCGTCCGCGCCCCTTCCGGTAGCCCGTCGACATGTCGGGAAACCTAGCCCACGCCGTGTCAGGATGTGACCCGACATCCCCGAACCAAGGAGGACCCATGGGCCTGTTCGGCTCCGACGACCGCCCGGCGCACCGGGAGGCGGACCTGCCGGCGCCCGAGGACGCCGGTCCCCTCGACGCGGTCGCCAACGCCTTCGTCAACCGGATCATGGACGCGGGGATCGACGGCGTCGGGCCGCTGTCCTCGGCCTCGGAGGTGGCCGCCGCGGCGCTGGCCAAGCACGGGGGCAACGTCGACAAGGCGGTCAAGGAGGTCGTCTCCGACCACGTCCGGCTGGCCGGCGCCGGCGGCTTCGTCACCGGCCTCGGCGGCATCATCACCATGCCCGTCTCGCTGCCGGCCAACGTGCTCGGCTTCTACACGGTCGCCACCCGGATGGTGGCCGCGGTCGCCGAGCTGCGGGGGTATGACGTCTCCTCCCAGGGCGCCCGCGCGGCGGTCCTGCTGACCCTGGTCGGCGCGGACGCCGACGACCTGCTCAAGAAGGCCGGGCTGGGCACGGTGGCCGGCATGACCGGCTCCGGGCGGCTGGCGCGGCTGGCGGTCTCCAAGATGCCCCGGGCCGCCGGGATGATGATCAACAAGGCGGTCGGCTTCCGGCTGCTGACGACGGTCGGCGGCCGGGCGCTGGCGCGGTTCGTGCGCTTCGTGCCGGTGGCCGGCGGAATCGTCGGCGCCGGCCTGGACGGCCTGCTGATGAAGCGGATCGCCGACCACGCGCGCAAGGAGTTCGTGGCGCGGCCAGAGGCTGTCCACACCCCCTGACCGCGGGCCGCGTCGTCCACAGGTCGACGGGAGGGGCTGCCAGCGGCGGCCCCTCCCCGTCAGCGTGTCGGCATGGACGACACCTCGCGCACCCAGACCACGCCGACGAGCACCGGGACGAGCACCGGTGCGACCACCGGGAGGGGCGGGCCGGACCGGGACCCGGTGCTGCTCTCGGGCACCGAGCACCTGCTCGCCGCGCTGCCCCACGTGCTCGGCTACCACCCCCACCGCTCGATCGTGCTGGTCGCGACCGCGGCCGTCTCCCCCCGGACGCCGGGCCGACGGCACTCGGTGCTGACCGCCCGGCTCGACCTGCCGCCGGAGGAGGAGGCCGGGGTCGTGCTGGACGCCTTCGCCGGTCCGCTGGCCGGCGTGGGCGCCGAGCACCCGGGCGGGCTCCTGCTGCACGTCTTCGTGCACGACGCGCCGCCTCAGGTCGCCGAGGCCGTCGCCGCGACGGTGCGGACGCTGGCGGCCGGCGGCGGCCACGTGCTGCACGACCTGCTGCTGGTGCGCGAGGGGCGCTACCTGCCGCTCGTGGCCGACGGCCTCGCGCAGCAGCCGGACGCCGGCGACGGCACGGCCTGGCGGCCGGTGCCGGTGCCCGCCGACGTGCCCGGCGTGGCCGACCTCGTGCTGCGGGGACGCGCGGTCCTGCCCGGTCGGGGCGACGTCGTGGCCGCGGTGCGGCGGCAGGACCTCGCCGCGGCGGCGGACACCCAGGCCGCGCTGGAGGACCGGGAGGCCGGCGACGCGGACGCCGGCACTGAGGACCACCTGCCGGCGCTGGGCCGGCTGTCCCGGTGGGTCGTCGACGGGCAGGAGGAGCCGGACGCGCAGGCGCGGGCCGCGATCGTGCTCGCGCTGGCCGACCGGACGCTGCGCGACGCCGTGCTGGCGCGCTGGCTGCCGGCGCTGTTCAGCGTCGAGGAGGTGCTCACCGCCGGGCCGGCGCGCGAACTGCGCCGGCGCGTCCGGCCGTGGCCCGCGCCCGACGCTGCTGCTGCCCTCGACCGCCTGCTCGGGATCGCCGCGGCCGTCCCGCGACCGGTCGCCGCGCCGCTGCTGACCGTGGCCGGCGTGGTCGCCTGGGGGCAGGGCGAGGGCACGATCGCCAACGAGGCCGTCGACCTCGCCCTGGAGGTGGACCCCGGCTACCGGATGGCGCTGCTCGTGCAGGCCGCCCTGGAGCGCGGCGTCCCGCCGTGGCGCAGGTCGGCGCACGTGGCCTGACCTGGGACGCTGGCGCGCACGGCGGGCCGCACGACGCACCGGCGCGGCGGGTGCGCCTGGGGCCGTGCGGGAGGGCCGCACGGTGTAGCCTCCCTTCCAGGATTCCCAGAGATCCCCACAGCGAGGAGAACGTCCCCATGTCGGTCATCGTCGGCTACATCCCCACCCGTGAGGGCCGTGCGGCCCTGCGTGCCGCCCGTGCGGAGGCACTGCTGCGCCAGAGCAAGCTGATCGTCGTCAACTCCCACCGCGGCGGGCGCGACTTCGACGCCGCCGAGGCCCAGCGCTTCGAGGACGAGCTCGCCACCGTGCAGCACGACCTCGACGAGGTGGGCATCGAGCACGAGGTGCGGGCGCTGGTGCGTGGAAACGAGCCGGCCGAGGACCTGGTGCAGGTGGCCGACGAGAGCGAGGCCTCCCTCATCGTCATCGGGCTGCGCCGACGCACCCCGATCGGCAAGCTGATCCTGGGCTCCAACGCCCAGCGGATCCTGCTCGAGTCCACCTGCCCGGTGCTGGCGGTCAAGGCCGGCGAGGACGACTGACCGGGCACCTCACGGCATACCCCCACCGGCCGCCGGAGCAGACGA
>QEUR01000174.1 GCA_003577095.1 Acidobacteriota bacterium | reverse complement strand
ATCGGTTAGGTCCCGTCGCGCCGGTCCGCTACCGTCGCGGAGGCGCGCGGCGGGGCACCGCGCTGCGGCAGGATCTCGCGCGCGTCGGTTTGCAGGTGCAACAATCAGGCGTTAGTGTTGCACCTGCAAAGACACGGACGACGCAGGGAGGACCCGCTGATGAGGACGACGAGGACGAGGGCGACCGCCCGCCGCTGGGCGGCCGCGGCGAGCACGACCGCGCTGGCGGTGGCAGCCGCGCCGGCCTGGGCGAGCACGACGAGCGAGGGGGACGGGGAGCAGCAGCCCGCGTCGATCATGCTCGTCCTCGATGCCTCGGGATCGATGGCCGCCGACGACGCGGGCGGGGGCACCCGCATGGAGGCGGCGCGCAAAGCCCTGACCGACGCGGTCGACAACCTGCCGGAGGACGCCGACGTCGGGCTGCGGGTCTACGGCGCGACCGAGCCCAACGACGAGAAGACCGAGGCGGCGTGCACCGACACCCAGGTGGTCGTGCCGCTCGGACCCGTGGACCCGGCCGCGCTCAAGGACGCGGTCAGGGACGTGGAGCCGTCCGGCTTCACCCCGATCGCCTACGCCCTCTCCCAGGCGGCGGACGACCTCGGCGACGCGGACAACCGGCACATCATCCTGGTCTCCGACGGCGAGGAGACCTGCGACCCCGACCCGTGCGAGACCGTCGAGCAGCTCGGCGCCGACGGCATCGACGTGCAGATCGACACGGTGGGCTACGGCGTGGAGGAGAAGGCGCAGGGCCAGCTGCGCTGCATCGCGGAGGCCACCGGCGGCACCTACCTCTCGGCCCCGGACGGCAAGAGCCTGGAGATCGCCCTGGACAAGCTCTCCACCCGGGCGCTGCGCGGGTTCACCGTCCAGGGCACCCCGGTCGAGGGGGTGGACCGCACCCGGACGGACCAGGCCCCCGTCCTGGAGCCGGGGCAGTACACCGACACCATCTCGACCGGCACGAAGCAGGCCGAGTACTACTCGCTCGCGCCCACCACCCCGGACCACCGGCTCCAGGTCTCAGTGACCAGCCGCCCACCGGCCACCGGCGAGTCGTTCGACGAGGAGAGCTTCGCCCTCGAGGTCAACGACCAGAACGGCGACAGCTGCGGCTACAACCATGACTTCAGGTTCGCCGACCTCGGCCTCAGCGGCGCGGTCACGACGGTCCTGACCGTCGACGACGACTGCCTCACGGGCGAGCCGCTCCTGCTCAAGGTCGAGCGCGGCGGGGACGGCAAGCGCCCGGCGCCGGTGGAGCTGGTCGTGCGGGAGGTGCCGGTCGCCCAGGACGTCGACAGCCTGCCGGCGGGCGTGGACGGGGAGATCACCGTCCCCGACGAGCTGGCTCCCAAGGAGGACGAGGCGGAGCCGGTCGTGGGCGGGGGCAGCTTCAGCGACGCCGTCTCGCTGGAGCCCGGCACCTACGTGGAGCAACTCATCCCGGGCGAGCAGGCCTACTTCTCGACCACCGTCGACTGGGGCCAGAGCGCCCAGCTGATCGTCGAGGGACCGACCGACGACAGCTACCTCAGCGACGAGGCCAACGACTACCTGTGGGTGCACGCGACCTTCCACGAGCCGGACCGGCGCGCCGTCAGCAACCCCAACGCGAGCGCCTACGCCTCCTACCACCTGGGCTCCCCTCCGGAGCGCTACGTCGTGGTCGTGCCCGAGGTCCGCTACCGCAACGCGCTGGACTCCTACCCCTCCGAGGCCCGCTGGGTGTCCGAGGCCGGTACCTACTACTTCACGCTAGCGGTCCCGCCCAAGTACCAGGGCAACGCGGAGGGCCGCCCCGTCCCCATCGAGTTCACCGTCGCCGTCGAGGGCGAGGTCACGGGCGTCCCTACCTTCCCCGAGAGCGACGCGGCGGTAGCCACCGAGATCGCAGCGAGCACCGGCGACGCCACCGACACGGCGGCCAGCACCGCTCCCGACGCCTCGACCGCCCCCGCCACTCCCACCCCGCAGGCCGCCTCCGCCGACGGCACCGCCGAGGAGGACGGCGACCGCTCCCTCCTGTGGTGGGTCGCCGGCGGCGCGCTCGCGGTGCTCCTCGCCTCCGGCGGCGGACTCTGGGTCGCGGCCAACCGGGGCCGCTCTCAGAGCAGCTGAGCCAGCGCCCAGACCAGCACCACGGCGCTGAGGCCCGCGACCGCGACGAGCGCCACCACCAGGCCCCTGCCTTCCCACCACGGGACGGCGGGGGTCTGTTCGTATGCCGTCCGCGCACCGCTCCCCTCGCTCGTCCGGTCCTCGGTCCGGTCGGGCGCGAAGCGGGCTCCCGGTCGGGTAAGGGGGTCCTCGGGCGGCGGATCCGGCTCCGCCAGGTGGTCCAGGTGGTCGAGATGGTCCAGGTGGTCGAGCACCTCGACCTCGCCCATGGCGCCGTCGTGCCACGCCAGGTCCGGGTGGTCCAGCCGGGCGCGGGCGTCGGAGGCGGAGGCGGGCCGGTCACGGGCGTCCGGGGCCAGCAGGCCGCGCACGATGTCGCGCAGCACCGCGGGCGCGTCGAGCGGCAGCGCGGGCGGCGGCCCCGTCCCGGCGCCCAGGTCGCCGGGCCGGGCGCCGGTGAGCATCTCGTGGGCGACCCTGCCGAGCGCGTAGAGGTCCTGCGCGGGCGCCGGGTCGCCACCCCTCTCCTGCTCGGGGGCGCTGTAGCCGGGCGTGCCGACGACGTGGTCGACGCGCGTCAGCCGCGGCCCGTCGAGCCGCACGGCCACGCCGAAGTCGGAGAGCAGCAGGTGCGGACGAGCGGTGCCGGTCGCGCGCAGGAGCAGGTTGGCCGGCGTGACGTCGCGGTGCACGAGGCCCGCCTCGTGGACCGCCTGCAGCCCCTCGCAAGCCTGACGCAGGAGCTCGGCGACGAGCAGCGGCGGCAGGGCGCCGAAGTCCCCGACGAGGCTGGCGACCGAGCCGCCGTCGACCAGCTCCATGAGCAGCGCCACCTGCCCGTCCTCGGCGACCCAGGTCATCGGCGCCAGCACGTGGTCGTGCCGGATCCGCGTGCTCGACTCCTGCACGAAGCGCAGCAGCGACCCGGCCTCGGCCTGCCGGAGCAGCTTGGCGGCCACGACCTCGCCGGTGCGCAGGTCCCGCGCCCGCCAGATGACGCTCGCGCCACCCTCTCCGACCGGGTCCAGCAGCTCGACGCGGCCCGCCAGCACCTGGCCGCGCACGGTCGCCCCGGGACCGCGCTCAGGCATCGCCGGGGGCCCCGGCGGTCGGGGCGGCAGCACGGGCCGCTTCGTCGAGGAGCCGGGCGAGCTCGCCGTCCTGATCCGCCGCCCTCGCGACCCGGGCCAGCTCATCGGCCGGCGCCGCCGCGACCAGCGCCGCGACCACCTCGTGCCGGTCCGGCACGCTCGCCCGCCGCTGGCTGGTGAGCGTCCGCTGCTCGCGCGCGATCCGGGCGATCTCCTCCTCCCGCTCCCCCGCGTCGAGGTCGTCGCGGTGAGCGAGGTCGAGCAGCGCCTCGAGGCGGGCGACCGCCGCGGGGTTGCTGATCTTGATGCGCTGGCCCGAGACCAGCTGGCTGAGCATCGGCGCCGAGAGCCCGAGTACCTTGGCCAGGGCCGTCTGCGTCAGCCCGGTGACCGCGCGCACGGTGCCGACGAGCTCGGCGACGGGCGCGCCGTAGAGCTCGGTCTGGGTGCGGCGGTTGGCCTCCGGGTCGGGGGTGCTCACCCCGCCAGTGTGCCTGACGACCGCAGGACGACCGACTCCCAGCCGGGCAGGACGCCGCGCGACAGCACCCCGGCGGCCGCGTCGCCGGACGTCGCGACGACCGCCTCGGCGCCCTCCCAGCCCGCCAGCAGCTCCGGCGGCACCTCGACGGGCTCGCGGGAGAAGGACGCCAGCACCAGCAGCCGGGTGCCCTCGTGCTGGCGGCCGAAGGCCCACAGGTCCGGGTGGTCCATCGCCAGCGGCGTCACCGAGCCGTGCGAGACGGCCCGCTCCTCGTGCCGCAGCGCGATCAGCGCCCGGTAGTGCTCGAAGACCGAGCCCTCCACGCCGACCTGCGACTCGGCGTTGATCTCCTCGTGGTTGGGCGCCACCGGGATCCACGGCTCGCCGGTGGTGAAGCCGGCCTGCTCCCCGCCCGTCCACTGCACCGGCGTCCGCGCGTTGTCCCTGCTGCGGAAGCGCAGCCCGGGCAGGAGCTCCTCGAAGGGCACCCCCAGCTCCTGCTGCTCCTCGATGTAGTTGAGCGACTCGATGTCGCGGAAGTCCTCCGGCGCCGAGAACGGCACGTTGGTCATCCCCAGCTCCTCGCCCTGGTAGACGTAGGGCGTCCCGCGCAGCGTGTGCAGCACGGTGGCCAGCGTCTTGGCCGAGCGCTCACGCCATACCGGATCGTCGTCCCCGAAGCGGGAGACCGCGCGCGGCTGGTCGTGGTTGTCCCAGTAGAGGGAGTTCCACCCGACCTCGGCGAGCTCGACCTGCCAGCGCATCAGGTTGGCGCGCAGCTCGGGCATGGTGAGCGGGGCGACGTCGAACTTGCCGCCGGGCCCCTTGTCCAGGTCGACGTGCTCGAACTGGAAGACCATGTCGACCTCCCGCCGCGCCGGGTCGGTGAAGAGCCTCGCCTGCTCGACGGTGACGCCCGGCATCTCGCCGACGGTGAGGAAGGGGCGGTCGTGGTCGGCGAAGACCTGCTCGTACATCTCGTGCAGGTAGTCGTGCACCCGCGGCCGCGTCGCCACGAGCGGGAAGGCCTGCCCCCACGGGTCCCCGACCTTGACCTCGCCGTCGGGCAGCCCGTCCGGCTTGTCGATGAGGTTGATGACGTCCATCCGGAAGCCGTCGACCCCGCGGTCCAGCCACCAGCGCATCATCTCGTGGACGGCCTCGCGCACCGCCGGCTCGGACCACACCAGGTCGGGCTGCTTGCGGCTGAACAGGTGCAGGTAGTACTCGCCGGTGCGCTCGTCGCGCTCCCAGGCCGGCCCGGAGAAGAACGAGCCCCAGTTGTTGGGCTCCGCCCGCCAGAAGTACCACCCCCGCCTGTCGTTGTCCCTCGAGGAGCGCGACTCCACGAACCACGGGTGCTCGTCGGAGGTGTGGTTGACCACCAGGTCCATGACCAGCCGGATCCCCAGCCCGTGCGCCCGCCCGACGAGCTCGTCGAGGTCCTCGAGGGTGCCGAACAGCGGGTCGATGCCGCGGTAGTCGCTGATGTCGTAGCCGTTGTCGTCCTGCGGCGAGGTGTAGACCGGGCTGAGCCACAGCACGTCCACGCCGAGCGCGGCCAGGTGGTCGAGGTGGTCGATGACGCCGCGCAGGTCGCCGACCCCGTCGCCGTCGCTGTCGGCGAAGCTGCGCGGGTAGACCTGGTAGACGACGGCGCTCCTGAACCAGTCCCTGGGCAGGTCGTCGGTGAGCATCCCTGCAGGGTATGGCGTGCGCGCCCGCCCCGCGCGCCGGTCAGCCGTAGGTGGCCACCGCCCAGGCGGCCCACTCCTGCTCCAGCCCCTCCAGCGTCATGCCCGTCAGGCCGAGGAGCAGCGCGTCGGCGTCGGTGGTGTCCCGCCAGCCGTCGACCTCGGTCAGCCCCACGCCTGCGTCCCGGGCGGTCTCGAAGCCGAAGCGCTGCTCCAGGAAGCTGAACACCATCGCCGAGGAGGCGTAGGCCACCTCGCCGGCCTCGGCCGAGTCGTAGTAGTAGTCGTCGAAGGAGTCCGGCAGCTCCAGGGGCTGGCCGGCCGCCGCCGTCACCACCGCCCGGTAGGCGTCGTCGAGGACGTAGTCGCGGCGGAAGCCGTACCACTGGGCCAGGCCCTCCCACACCCAGACCGGCGGGGTCACGCCAGGCACGCCGTCGACCACGGCGTGCACGCCCTCGTGGCGCATCAGCCCGAAGCCGCCGGGCGGGGTGCCGTAGGTCAGGTCGCCCAGGAGCAGGTCCAGGTCGAGGACGATCCGGTCGACGTGGTCGTCCCGGTCGTAGCTGATCCCCACCTCGCCCGGCTCCGGACGCTCCCCGAGCCCAGCGCTGGTCATCGCCACGCCGGCGGGGTCGACGACGAGGTCCTGGTCGTCGGTGATCGCGCGCAGGTCGTCGGCGTCGGCGAGCTGGATCACGAGCCGGTCGCGCGGGCCCTCGTCGAAGTCGAGGAAGACGTTGGCGGTGGCGCTCTCCAGCCCCGGCAGGACGGCGGCCACGTCGGTCTCCCGGCCCTCCGGCGCGAGGACGACCAGGTCGTCGGTCACGGTGACCGCGAGCGCCTGCAGGTCCCACAGCTGCGGGTGGCCGTCCTGGCGGTTCTGCCCGCTCATGCTCGTGATCGTCGGGTCCTCCCCGGGCGTCCGCCGGAGGGCCGCCCGGTAGATCTCCACCGCCGGGATCGGGTCCGCACCGCTGATCTGGTGGACGAAGGCCAGCTGCACGACGGTGCCCTCGTGGGACTTCTCCGACACCAGCAGCTCGGGCACGATCTCGCGGACGTCCATCGGCACCGCCTGCACGCCCCGGAACCAGCGCCGCTGCGCCTCGACCAGGTCCTCGTCGTCGGCGTCGAAGTGGGCGAGCCACTCCTCCTCGTCCCCGGAGACCAGCGCCCGGTCGAGGTCGGCAGCGAGGGCGGTCAGGACCTCTCGCGCGGTCGGCTCCTCGTCGGTCGGACCCGTGGCGTGCCCCTGACCTGTCGCCGACCCCGGACCCGTCGCCGACCCCGGACCCTCGCTGCGCTGCCCGCCGTCGACGGAGGCGGGGACCCGCGGGGCCGTGCCCGCCGCCTCCACCGGCAGGGTCGCCTCCGGGACGCGCTGGGGCCAGTCGAGGCTGGCTCCGCAGCCGCCGAGGGCGAGGGTGAGCGCGAGGAGCGCGGGGAGCGCCCGGGCGCGGCGGGCCGCCGTCCGGGCCGGGCCCCGCGGACTCACGCTCCCCACCCGGGGTC
>QEUR01000173.1 GCA_003577095.1 Acidobacteriota bacterium | reverse complement strand
TCTTCGACCCGCTCGGCGACGAGGTCGGCCGGGTGCGGGACGTCGTCGTGACCCTCGCCAGCCGCGACGCCACCCAGGGACCCCGGGTCATCGGACTCGTCGTCGAGGTCCCCGGCCGCCGCCGGGTCTTCGTGCCGATCACCCGCGTGACCTCCATCGACACCGGGCAGGTCGTCACCACCGGCCTGGTCAACATGCGCCGGTTCCAGCAGCGCCCCGGCGAGACGCTCGTCGTCGGCGAGCTCTTCGACCGGCAGGTCGAGGTGGAGGAGGACGAGGAGCGCGTGCCCGCGGTCATCGAGGACGTGGCGATGGACCGGCAGCGCGGAGGCGACTGGCGGCTCACCCGGCTGTTCGTGCGCAAGGGCAGGGACTCGGCACCGCCCTCCCGCGGACTGCGGCTGCGCCGCCGGCGCGGCGAGACGGTGCTCGTCGACGTCCACGCCGTCCACGGGCTGCACGAGGCCGGGCCGGCCCAGGCCGCGACCGCGCTGCTCGAGGCCTACGAGGACCTCAAGCCCCAGGACCTGGCGGAGGCCATCCACGACCTCAGCCCCAAGCGCCGCTCGGAGGTCGCCGACGCGCTCGACGACGAGACCCTCGCGGACGTCCTGGAGGAGCTGCCGGACGACGACCGGCTCGAGATCCTGACCCACCTGCCCACCGAGCGGGCCGCCGACATCCTCGAGGTCATGCAGCCCGACGACGCCACCGACCTGCTCTCGGACCTGCCGGCCGACACCCAGGAGGAGCTCCTCCAGCTCATGGAGCCGGAGGAGGCGGCCGACATCCGCAGGCTCCTGGTCTACGACGAGAACACCGCCGGCGGCCTGATGACGACCGAGCCGATCGTGCTCGGCCCGGACGCCAGCATCGCCGAGGCGCTGGCGACCGTGCGCCGCGAGGAGGTGCACCCGGCCATCGCCTCGCTGGTCTACGTCACCCGCCCCCCGCACGAGACGCCCACCGGCCGGCTGCTGGGGAGCGTGCACATCCAGCGGCTGCTGCGCGAGCCGCCGCACCAGCCGCTGGGCTCGGTCCTGGACCCGGACGTCGACCCGCTCGACCCGCAGGCTCCGTTGGGGGAGGTCACCCGTGCGCTGGCCAACTACAACCTGGTCGCGCTGCCCGTCACCGACGCCGAGGGCCGGCTCATCGGAGCGGTCACCGTCGACGACGTCCTCGACCACATCCTTCCCGACGACTGGCGCGAGGACCGCGACAACGTGACGGAGGTGGCCGATGTCTGAGCCGCTGCGCCGCCGCGATCCCGGTCCCCGCCGCGCGGTCCCCTCCGAGCGCCTGGACCAGCCGCTGGCCAGGCGGCGCACGCTGGTCCCCCAGACCCGGATGGACCCGGAGGTGTTCGGCGAGTTCGCCGAGCGGTTCGCGAGGTTCATGGGGACCGCGCGCTTCCTGGTCTGGATGACGGTCTTCGTCCTGGTCTGGATCGGCTGGAACGTGCTCGCCCCGGACCGCCTGACCTTCGACCCCTACGCCTTCATCTTCCTCACCCTCATGCTCAGCCTCCAGGCCTCCTACGCCGCCCCGCTGATCCTGCTGGCGCAGAACCGGCAGGACGACCGCGACAAGGTGCAGATGGGCCAGGACCGGGCCCGCGACGAGCG
Source organism: Acidobacteriota bacterium (assembly GCA_003577095.1). GTDB lineage: Bacteria > Actinomycetota > Actinomycetes > Actinomycetales > Dermatophilaceae > Ornithinicoccus. The sequence goes on along the minus strand of QEUR01000173.1, from coordinate 5,300 downwards.
CAACCTGGCCGACACCGAGTTCCTGACCCGCGAGGTGGCGGCGCTGCGGCTCGCCCTGCGCGAGGTCGCGACCAGGGACTTCGTGCGCTCCGAGCTGCGCAGCCTGCTCGACGAGATGGACGAGCGCGAGGAGGAGCGTGAGCGGCGGCGCCGGGAGGGATCCGCCGAGGACCCGGCCGCGGGCGGCGACGCGGGCGCCCCGGACCGGCCCGACGAGGCCTGAGCCGGCAGTCCCCGCCATGGGACCACCGTGCCCGGGGTCCTAGCATGGAGCCATGTCCCTCCCGAGCACCGACGCCGTCCGCACCGCGCTGTCCACCGTCCTCGACCCCGAGATCCGCAAGCCCCTCACCGAGCTGGGCATGATCGAGGCCGTCGACGTCGCCGAGGGCGGTCGCGTGCAGGTGACGGTGCTGCTCACCGTCCCGGGCTGTCCGATGAAGAACACCATCACCAAGGACGTCACGGCCGCCGTCTCCGCGGTCGAGGGCGTGAGCGCCGTCGACGTCCAGCTCGGCGTGATGAGCGACGAGCAGCGCGGCGAGCTGCGCAGCCAGCTGCGCGGCGGCGCCACCGAGCGGGAGATCCCGTTCGCGCGCCCCGACTCCCTCACCACCGTGTATGCCGTGGCCTCCGGCAAGGGTGGCGTGGGCAAGTCCTCGGTCACGGTGAACCTGGCCGCCGGGCTGGCCGCCGAGGGGCTGCGGGTGGGCGTGGTCGACGCCGACATCTACGGCTTCTCGGTTCCCCGGATGCTGGGCGTGACCCAGGCCCCCACCCAGGTCGACGACATGATCCTCCCGCCGGTGACCGAGGCCGGGATCAAGGTCATCTCGATCGGGATGTTCGTGCCGGGCAACCAGCCGGTGGTCTGGCGCGGGCCGATGCTGCACCGGGCGATGCAGCAGTTCCTCTCCGACGTCTACTGGGGCGACCTGGACGTGCTGCTGCTCGACCTGCCCCCGGGCACCGGCGACATCGCGATCACCGTGGCGCAGCTGCTGCCGAGCAGCGAGCTGATCGTGGTGACCACCCCGCAGCAGGCGGCGGCCGAGGTGGCGGAGCGCGCCGGCTCGATCGCGCTGCAGACGCATCAGCGCCTGGTGGGCGTGATCGAGAACATGTCCTGGCTGGAGCTGCCCGACGGCAGCCGCCAGGAGATCTTCGGCTCCGGCGGCGGTCAGACGGTCGCCGACTCCCTCAGCCGGTCGGTGGGCGCCCAGGTGCCGCTGCTCGGGCAGGTCCCGCTGGACGTGACCCTGCGCGAGGGCGGTGACCAGGGGCGGCCCGTGGTCACCTCCGCCCCCGACTCCCCCGCGGCGACCGCGCTGCGCGGCGTGGCCCGTCAGCTCGCCCGTCGTGGACGGGGCCTGGCCGGCCGCAAGCTGGGCATCACGCCGGCCGCGCGCGTCTGACGTCCCTGCGGTCCGTCCCGGGCCGCGTCCTCAGGTGGCGTCGGTGTCGAACGGCGTGGGCAGCGAGGGGTCGTGGACCACCTGCCGCGGGGCCGGGTATGCCGTGGTGCCGACGGGCGCTCGTCCCCCGGCGGGCTGCGACGACGCCGTGGCGGCCGGACGCCGCCCCGGGCCCGGGCTGGCCAGCGCCTCCCGCACGATGCGGCGGGGGTCGTACTGGCGGGGGTCGAGCTGGCGCCAGTCGACGTCGTCGAAGGCGGGCCCCATCTCCTGCCGGATCTGCGCCTTGGCGCCGTCGGCGAGGTCGCGCAGCTGTCGGACCCCGCGGGCCAGCATGCTGGCGTAGTGCGGCAGCCGGGAGGGCCCCAGGATCACGAGCGCGAGGATGACGAGGAAGACGATCTCGCCGCCACCGATGTTGAGCACGACCCTCCTCGACCGACCATGAGCGTGCCCGGCGGCCAGGTGGCGCCGGGCACCACCAAGACTACCTAGTCCTCGGCACCCGCCAGGACGATGCGCACGGTGCGCTCCTCGCCGTCCTCGCCGCGCAGGACCATCTCGACGGTCTCGCCCACCTGGCGCGAGCGCAGCTCGACCAGCAGGTGCTGGGCGTCGCGGATCCGGGTGCCGTCCACGGACACGATGACGTCGCCGGGCCGCACGCCCGCGGCCTCGGCCGGCCCGCCCGGGATCACCGGGGACGCCTCACCGCGGACCTCGTCGAGCACCCGGGCGCCGTCGCCGGTGTAGAGCAGGTCGATGTGCACGCCCATCACGGGGTGCTGGCTGGTGCCCGTCTCGATGAGCTGGGTGGCCGTGCGCTCGGCCTGCTCGGCCGGGATCGCGAAGCCCAGCCCGATGCTGCCGGCCGGCGAGCGGGCGCTGGTCGGCAGCTGGGCGATGGCCGAGTTGACCCCGACCACGTTGCCGGCCAGGTCGAGCAGCGGCCCGCCGGAGTTGCCAGGGTTGATGGCGGCGTCGGTCTGGATCGCGTTGATGTAGCTCACCGCCTCGTCCTGGCCGGCGACGACCGGGCGGTCGAGGGCCGAGACGATCCCGGCGGTGACGGTGCTGTCGAGCCCGAGAGGGGCACCCACCGCGACCACGGTCTGGCCGACCTCCACGCTGTCCGGCTCCGCGAACGGCAGGGGCGTCAGCCCCTGGCGGTCGACCTTGAGCACGGCGATGTCGTAGGCGGGGTCGGACCCGACCACCTCGGCGGCGACCGGCTCCTGCCCGGGCAGCTCGACGGTGATCTGTCCGCCGCCGGCGGCCGGGCGGATGACGTGGTGGTTGGTCAGGACGTATCCGTCCTCGCGGATGACGAAGCCCGAGCCCTGGCCCTCGACGCCGGCCGACCCGACCGAGATGAGGGCCACGCTCGGCAGCACGGCCTTGGACAGCGCCTGGACGGAGCCGTCCGGGGCCACCGCGACCGGCACGGGGTCGGGCAGCCCGGCGGTGGCCCCCGGCTCCTGGGTCGTCCCGCCGTCGACCTCAAGGGTCTGGGCGAGGATGCCGCCGCCCAGCCCGCCGACGAGGCCGGCCACGAGGGCGGCCAGGACGATCGGGGTGCCGCGACGACGTCGCGGCCGGGCCGGCGGGGGCGGGCTCACCTGCGGCCGCGGCGCCTGCGCCTGCGGCGCGGGAGGGTATGGCGTGGCGCCGGTCTCCGCGCTCGGGCGCGCCTCGGGCTCCCCCGCCACCGGCAGCGGGCCGGTGCGGTCCAGCGGGATCCGCTCGGTGGGCTCGTTCATGGGGCCCGATTCTGCCAAGGACCGTGGCCGGGGCCGGCGCCGGACCCCCGGTCGACCGTCACCCGAGCGCCGGGGACGGCCGGTGGTAGACGCCGACGGTGCGCCCGGGAGAGGTCGGCCGCCGGTGCTCGAGCGACTGCCGGAGCAGGGCACGACCGCGGTGGATCCGGCTGCGCACCGTGCCCATCTTGATGCCGAGCGCCTGGGCGACCTCCTCGTAGGTGCAACCCTCGATGTCCGAGAGGACGACCGCGGCGCGGAACTGCGGCGGCAGCGCGTTGAGGGCCTCCTGGATGTCGGCGTCCAGGTGGGTCATCTCGTAGACCTGCTCGGGATCGGTGCCGGAGGCCCGCAGGGGCAGGCGGGCGCTGAGCTCCTCGGTGAGGGCGTCGAACCTGATGCGCTGGCGGCGGCGCACCCTGTCGAGGAAGAGATTGGTGGTGATCCGGTGCAGCCAGCCCTCGAAGGTGCCCGGTCGGTAGGTGTGCAGCGAGCGGAACACGCGGACGAAGACGTCCTGGGTGAGGTCCTCGGCCTCGTGCGGGTCGCCGGTGAGCCGGTAGGCCAGCCGGTAGACGCGCGCCGAGTGCTGGCGCACGATCTCGTCCCACGACGGCTCGACCCAGGGCTGTTCCCCGTCGGTGCCCTGCGACCGTCCGGTGGCGACGTCCCTCGTCTCCAGGCTCATGCGCCGATCGTCGCAGGTCCGGCTGGGAGCGGGCTGGACACGTCCCGTGCCCGGTGACGGCCCCGGCCCCCGATAGGGTGGTGCACATGGCAGCTGCGAAGGCGTCCTCGCTGGCCTACGCCGAGGACTTCATCACCCCCCATCCGGTCATCGAGCAGGCGCAGCGCCGCGGTGAGGAGCTCGGCGCGCCACCGGTGGCGAGCGCGGTGGGGGCCACGCTGCGGCTGCTGGCTGCGGCCGTCGCCGCCCGGCACGTCGTGGAGGTGGGCACCGGCGCCGGCAGCTCCGGCCTCTGGCTGCTCCAGGGCATGCCGCGCGACGGCATCCTCACCACCATCGACGACGACGCCGAGCACCAGCGCGCGGCGCGCGAGGCCTACGCGGCGGCCGGCATCCCTCCGCAGCGCACCAGGGTCATCACCGGAGAGGCCCAGCAGGTGCTGGGCCGGCTCACCGACGGCGCCTACGACCTCGTCCTGGTGGACGCCGACAAGGAGGGCTACCCCACCTACGTCGAGGAGGCCGTCCGGCTGCTGCGTCCCGGCGGGGTGCTCGCCCTGGACAACATGCTGTGGCACGACCGGGTCGCCGACCCGGCGAGCCGCGACGAGGTCACCACCCTGCTGCGCGACCTGGGCAAGAAGCTGCGCGAGGACGACCGGCTCCAGCCGCTGCTCCTGCCGGTCGGCGACGGGCTGTTCGTCGCGGTCCGCCGAGCCGACTAGACGCACGGGGCCGTCGCCCCACCGACGCACGAGGGCCCCCGGACCGTGACGGTCAGGGGGCCCTCCGGCAGTCGTGGCCGGGGCTGTCAGCCCATGCACTCCTTGATGGCCTCGCCGAGCGCCGTGGCCTCGTCGGGGTTCATCTCGACGACCAGACGACCGCCACCCTCGAGCGGCATGCGCAGCACGATGCCGCGCCCCTCCTTGGTGACCTCCAGGGGACCGTCTCCGGTACGAGGCTTCATTGCTGCCATGGTTGCCCTTCCTTGTGGCGCGGCCGGGGACCGCTGAGCCCGCCGCGGGCGCGGCGGGCGATCGACACTCTTGTCCATTATCCCGCGTTCTCCCAGGCCATCCTAATCGAGCGCCCCGCGCCGGCAGCAGCCTCGTCGGTCGCTCGGCGATACTGACGGGGTGCACGCTCGATCCGCCGTCGTCGATCTGTACGGCGACCACCTGCCCCGGCACGGGTGGTGGGCGCCGGTCGCGGCGGTCGTCGCGCTGGCCTCGACCTGCCAGGTCCAGCCGGCCACCACGCGCACCGCCGTCTCCCGGCTGGTGCGGGAGGGCTGGCTGCGGGCCGAGCGTCGCGAGGGGCTGCGTGGGTATGCCGCCACTCCCCTCGCCCGCGAACGGCTCGCCTCCGCGCACGCCAGGATCTACGCCGACCGACCGCGGGCCTGGGACGGCCGTTGGCACCTGGTCGTCGTGG
>QEUR01000172.1 GCA_003577095.1 Acidobacteriota bacterium | reverse complement strand
CGCCGAGCAGCCGGCGGACGAGCACGCCCGCCGTCACGAACTCCACGACCGTCTCGCGGCCGACCTGCCGGTCCCCACGGACCGTGCTGCCGACGAGGCCGCCCACCCTCGTCCCGGTCAGCGCGGCCAGCCGGCGGGCCGCCGCCTGCACCACCACCCGGCGGGGACCGGTGACCACCACCCGCCGCGGGCCGCCGCGACCGGCCAGCAGGTCGGCCACCGCCGGGGGCACGAGCGTGGTCTTGCCGGCGCCCGGCCGGGCACGGACCACGGCCACGCCACGTCCCTCCAGTGCGGCCCGCAGCTGCGGCAGCGCCTCGGCGAAGGGCAGCCCGCGGCCGACCGTGCCCAGATCGAAGCGAGCAGGGCCTGCGGCGCTCACCGGCTGCTCCGCCCGCTCACCCGCCGGCTCCTAGTAGAAGGGGCCGGACCTCGCGGTCAGCCGCCGGTAGACCGGCATCCCCACCCGGTCCCAGGCCCTGAACGCGCGCGGCCGCAGCACCAGCTGCATCGTCCCGACCTGGTCGACGATCGGCCCGAAGGCGGTCTTGAACTGCACGAGGGGGTGCATCGGGTGGGACTCGTCGTCGGCGGCCCAGCTGGGCGGCGCGCCGTACATGTCGTAGGTCGTGGCGCCGCGCTCCTTGCACCAGCGCATGGCCTCCCACTGCACGCGGTACTGCAGCCCGTTGCTGTCCCGGGTGCGCAGGGAGCCGCCGTCCTTGTAGTAGCCCAGCCCGTCGCGGTGGATGATGAACGCCCCCGCCTCGTGGTCGCCGTCCTCGCGCGGCCGGGCCAGCACGAAGTGCCCCATGCCGGCGTCGAGGTAGGTCCGCCAGAGGTTCTCGTGGTAGGCCCGCGGCCGACGTTCCTGCACCCCGGCGCGCGTGAGCGTCTCGTCGTAGAGCCGCCACATCACCTCGAAGGCGTCCTCGTCGGTGCGGTGCTCGACGACCGCCTCCGAGCTCTTGCGGATGTAGCGCCGCGCCCGCTGCCGGAAGCCGGCGAGGATCTCCTCCTCGTCGGGCCGCAGGTCCACGAGCACCGTGTGCTGGCCCAGCTGCAGGTCGGGGTGCTCCCGCATCCCGGGCACCGACGCGACGAGCCGCTCGGCGTCCTGCGGCCCCTCGGCCGGCACGGACGGCTCGAGCACCACCGCGAACGGCCGCCCGAACGTCCCCGCCCGCAGGTCCTCGAAGCAGGCGCGGGCGTGGTCGGCGTCGGCGACCCGGGGACCCATCGGGCAGTACCAGAGCTCGCCGAAGGGCGGCAGCCTGCGGGTCAGGTAGAGCGCGTGGACCGGCTCGCGCCCCTCGTGCTCGTGGACCAGGTGGCGCGGACGCCATACCGGAGCCTTCAGGGCGGCGTAGGAGTCGAGCTGGTAGAGCTCGGGCCCCCCGGGGTTGGCCCACACCAGGTCGTCCCAGCGGGACCGCTCGTCAGGGGTGGCCTCGCGCAACGTCATACCGGCCACCCTAACGGCCGAGGGGGCGCCCGCCGGATGCGGCGGACGCCCCCTCGAGGGACGGCTGTCGGGTATGCGGTGCAGGCCCGCGGGCGGGGACCGTCAGCCGGTCTGCTCCCCGGACTCGGTGCCCGCGCCGCCCACGCCGGCCTCGGCGACCGGCAGCGTGTCCGGCACCTCGGCGGGCTTGGGCTGGCCGGCGAAGGTGAAGGTCGCCTCGCGGCCCTCGCCCTCGACGTCGACCAGGACGATCTGGCCGGCCCCGAGGTCGCCGTAGAGGATCTTCTCGGAGAGCTGGTCCTCGATCTCGCGCTGGATCGCGCGGCGCAGCGGCCGGGCGCCCAGGACGGGGTCGTAGCCCTTCTTGGCGAGCAGGTCCTTGGCCGCCGGCGTGAGCTCGATGGCCATGTCCTTGTCCTTGAGCCGCTCGTCGAGCTTGGCGATCATCAGGTCGACGATCTGGACGATCTCGGCCTGCGTCAGCTGCGGGAAGACGACGACCTCGTCGACGCGGTTGAGGAACTCGGGGCGGAAGTGCTGCTTGAGCTCGTCCTCCACCTTGTGCTTCATCCGCTCGTAGTCGCTGCGGCTGTCCGGCCCGGCCGAGAAGCCGAGCGTGACGCCCTTGGAGATGTCGCGGGTGCCCAGGTTGGTCGTCATGATGATGACCGTGTTCTTGAAGTCCACGACCCGGCCCTGGGAGTCGGTCAGGCGACCGTCCTCCAGGATCTGCAGCAGGCTGTTGAAGATGTCCGGGTGGGCCTTCTCGATCTCGTCGAAGAGCACCACGGAGAACGGCCGGCGGCGGACCTTCTCGGTCAGCTGGCCGCCCTCCTCGTAGCCGACGTAGCCGGGGGGCGAGCCGAACATCCGCGAGACGGTGTGCTTCTCGGAGTACTCCGACATGTCGAGGGTGATGAGCGCGTCCTCGTCGCCGAAGAGGAACTCGGCGAGGGTCTTGGCCAGCTCGGTCTTGCCGACGCCCGTGGGGCCGGCGAAGATGAACGACCCGCCCGGGCGGCGCGGGTCCTTCAGGCCCGCACGCGTGCGGCGGATGGCCTGGGACAGCGCGCCGATGGCGTCGTCCATCCCGATGATCCGCTTGTGCAGCTCGTCCTCCATGTTGAGCAGCCGGCTGGACTCCTCCTCGGTCAGCTTGAAGACCGGGATGCCGGTGGCCGCGGCGAGGACCTCGGCGATCAGCTCCTCGTCGACCTCGGCGACGACGTCCAGGTCGCCGTTCTTCCACTCCTTCTCCCGCTCCGCGCGCGCCTGGGTGAGCTTGTGCTCCTCGTCGCGCAGCCGGGCCGCCTTCTCGAAGTCCTGCGCGTCGATCGCGGACTCCTTCTCGCGCTTGGTGTGCGCGATCTTCTCGTCGAAGTCGCGCAGGTCCGGCGGGGCGGTCATCCGGCGGATGCGCAGCCGCGCGCCCGCCTCGTCGATCAGGTCGATCGCCTTGTCCGGCAGGAAGCGGTCGTTGATGTAGCGGTCGGCCATGGTGGCCGCCGCGACCAGGGCGCTGTCGGTGATCGAGACGCGGTGGTGCGCCTCGTAGCGGTCACGCAGACCCTTGAGGATCTCGATCGCGTGCGACAGGGTCGGCTCGTTGACCTGGATCGGCTGGAAGCGGCGCTCCAGCGCGGCGTCCTTCTCGATGTGCTTGCGGTACTCGTCGAGAGTGGTCGCGCCGATCGTCTGCAGCTCGCCGCGGGCCAGCATCGGCTTGAGGATGCTGGCGGCGTCGATCGCGCCCTCGGCGGCACCGGCACCGACGAGGGTGTGGATCTCGTCGATGAACAGGATGATGTCGCCGCGAGTGCGGATCTCCTTGAGGACCTTCTTCAGCCGCTCCTCGAAGTCGCCGCGGTAGCGGCTGCCGGCGACGAGCGCGCCGAGGTCGAGGGTGTAGAGCTGCTTGTCCTTGAGCGTCTCGGGCACCTCGCCGCGGACGATGTCCTGGGCCAGGCCCTCGACCACGGCGGTCTTGCCGACGCCCGGCTCGCCGATCAGCACCGGGTTGTTCTTGGTGCGGCGGGACAGGACCTGCATGACCCGCTCGATCTCCTTCTGGCGACCGATGACCGGGTCCAGCTTGCCCTCCCGGGCGGCCTGGGTCAGGTTGCGGCCGAACTGGTCGAGGACCAGCGAGCCGGCCTGCTGCCCCTCGGGGCTGCCGCCGGGGCCGACGCCCGCGCTGGCCGTCTCCTTGCCCTGGTAGCCCGAGAGCAGCTGGATGACCTGCTGGCGGACCCGGTTGAGGTCCGCGCCGAGCTTGACGAGCACCTGGGCGGCCACGCCCTCGCCCTCGCGGATGAGGCCGAGCAGCAGGTGCTCGGTCCCGATGTAGTTGTGGCCCAGCTGCAGGCCCTCGCGCAGGGACAGCTCGAGGACCTTCTTGGCACGGGGCGTGAACGGGATGTGGCCGGTCGGGCTCTGCTGGCCCTGGCCGATGATCTCCTGGACCTGCTGGCGCACGGCGTCCAGCGAGATGTCCAGGGACTCCAGCGCCTTGGCCGCCACGCCCTCGCCCTCGTGGATGAGGCCGAGCAGCAGGTGCTCGGTCCCGATGTAGTTGTGGTTGAGCAGCCGCGCCTCTTCCTGCGCGAGCACCACCACCCGCCTTGCGCGGTCGGTGAACCTTTCGAACATCGTCACTCCTTGACTTCGTGGCACGCGGTCGGTGGGCGCCCGCCCGATGCCCGCGTGCACGCGGGCGTGCTTCCACTCTACGTTGCGTCTGCCTGCCTCAACGCCGCCGAAGGCCACGGGTGTTCCATCCGGGTATGCCGTGTTCGCCCCCGGCATAACGCTTCCGCCCCACCGGTGGCCGGGGGAGCCGTTGAGGAGATCCCCAGCCGCACCCCATACCATCTGCGCCCATGCGCAACCGCACGCTCACCGCAGCCGCCACCGCCGCCGGTCTCGCCCTCGCCCTTTCGGCCTGCACCTCCGGCGACCCCGACCCCGCCCCCACCGCCGACGACACCGCCGTGACCAGCGACGACGGGCTCGAGGGGACGGCCGGCAACCAGGGCTGGATGTGCAACTACGTCAGCCCGACGGCGATCGAGCTGGCCAACGGCTCGGCGCCGGGGACGACGCGCATGCTGGTGACCGAGGACACCGAGGACAGCTGGGTCTGCGAGGTCCTCGTCGGCGGCAAGGGCGAGCAGGAGCCGGTCATCGAGCTGTCGATCCGTCTGGGCGAGCAGGCGCGCGAGCAGGCCCGGGACCGCGCGGAGGCCGCCGACGGGGTGGAGCCCGGACCCGACCACCTGGGCGTCTCCTTCGTCTCCCCGGGCCTGGTCACCGGGCTGACGATGTGCAAGGACCCGCAGTCCACCGACGTCGCCGACAAGATCCCCTACGCCCTGGTGGCGGAATCCCTCGGCCAGACCGACGAGGAGACCACGAAGAAGCTGCAGACGGCCCTGACCGAGACCGCCAAGGGTCTGGACCAGAGCGTGGGCTGCAGCCCGAAGCTGGCTCTCAAGGAGGACGCCGCGGCGCAGACCGACGGGCGCTGAGCCGGTCTCAGCCGGCCTTCTTCGCGGTGCTCTTCCTCGCCGTGCTCTTCTTCGCCGTGCTCTTCCTCGCCGCGCTCTTCTTCGCGGCCGGCTTCTTCCTGGGCGCGTCCGGACCCTCGTCCGCCTCGTCCTCGTCCTCGTCGGCCTTCTCCCCGCGGCTCTTCTTCGCGCGGTCGACCGAGCGCTGCAGGGCCGCGAGCAGGTCGACGACCTCTCCGGTGTCCTCCTCCTCGGCCTCCGGCGCCTCGGTGACGTCGCCGCCCTCGATCTTCCGCTGGACCAGCGCCTCCAGCGCCTCGGCGAAGTCGTCGACGTGCCCCTCGGGCTCGAAGTCGCCGGCCATCGACTCCACGAGCATCTGGGCCATCTGCTTCTCGGCCTTCTTCGGCTCGCTGACCTGGTCCAGGTTGTCCAGACGGGCCGCGTCGCGGATCTCGTCGGGCCACAGCAGGGTCTGCAGCACGATCGCGTCGCCCATGACGCGCAGCACGGCCATCGTCATGCGGGTGCGCAGCGAGACGGTGACGACCGCGACCCGGTCGGACTCGCGCAGCGCCTCGCGCAGCAGCCCGTACGCCTTGGCGCCCATGGCGTCCGGCTCGATGTAGTAGGCCTTGTCGTAGAGGATCGGGTCGATCTGGGCGGCCGGGACGAACTTCTCGACCTCGATCTCCTTGCTGGAGCGGTTGGGCAGCGAGGACAGGTCCTCGTCGGTGAGGATCACCGTGCGCCCGTCCTCGGTCTCGTACGCCTTGGCGATCTCCTTGTAGGGGACCTCCTCGCCGTCGGCCTGGGCCACCCGCTTGTAGCGGATCCGGCTGCCGTCGCTGGCGCGCACCTGGTGCAGGCTGATGTCGTGGTTCTCCGTGGCCGAGTAGAGGCGCACGGGCACGTTGACCAGCCCGAAGGAGACCGCACCCTTCCAGATCGCTCGCATTGGACAAGGATGGACCAATGCGACCCATGCTTGCCACCCCTGGCGACCCGCGCACCGGCCCGCCGGCCGGGGCGGCGTGGGCGCACGAGATCAAGTGGGACGGGATCCGGCTGCTCGCGGACGTCTCCGACGGGCGGCTGCGGCTGCTCACCCGCAGCGGGCGCGACATCGCGGTCGCGCTGCCCGAGCTGCACGGCCTGGCCCGCGTCGGCGACGACGTGCTGCTGGACGGCGAGGCGGTCGCCATGGCCGGCGGCCGGCCGTCGTTCAGCCACGTGGTGGACCGCGTGCATACCACCTCCGCCGCGGCCGCCGAACGGCTGGCGCGCACCCGGCCGGTGACCTACATGGTCTTCGACCTGCTGCGCCTCGACCGGATGGACCTCACCGCGCTGCCCTGGTCCGCGCGGCGCTCCGCGCTGGAGGACCTGCTCGACGGCATGCCCGGGGTGCAGCCCTCGCCCGTCTTCGACGACGGCGCCCAGCTGCTGCGCGCCACCGCGGGGCAGGGGCTGGAGGGCGTGGTGAGCAAGCGGCGCTCCGCGCCCTACCGCCCCGGGGTGCGCAGCGCGGACTGGCTCAAGTTCCCCCACCGCAGCACGCGCAGCGTGGTGGTCGGGGGCTGGCGGCCGCAGACCGGCACGGCCGGCCGGCTGGGCGCCGTGCACGTCGGCGTGCCGGTCGACGACGGCAGCGGCCGGCCGCTGCGCGACCCCGAGGGTCGCCTCGTGCTCGACTACCGCGGCCGGGTCGGGGCCGGGCTGGCCGGACGGGCCGGCCTGCAGCTGCAGGACCACCTCGCCGGGGTGGCGCCGGCCCCGTACCCCTTCACCACCGACATCCCCCGACCCGAGGCGGCCGGCTCGCGCTGGCTGACCCCGCAGGTCGTCATCGACGTCGCCGCCCTCGAGGTGACCTCGGACGGGCGGCTGCGGCAGCCGTCCTACCAGGGCGTGCGCACCGACCTGACGCCCGAGGACCTCCTGGAGCAGTCATGAGCAGGG